>JBBSOM010000252.1:0-5151 GCA_038259715.1 Longimicrobiales bacterium | reverse complement strand
GGTGACCGCTTCATCGAGCCCGGACTGTTCGTGGGCGGCCGCGCGGACCTCCGCGATAGCCCCCTCCACCTCGGCGCGCGCGTCCAGGAGCATCTGGCGGGCCTCCTGGCGGGAGCGTTCGCCCGCGGAACGCTCCGCCTCCCGCACGGCGCGCTCGCGCTTCTCCACGTCCACACGGAGCCGGTCGGCGTCCCTCTGGGCACGACCGAGTTCCTGGAGGAGGTCCTCGGCCTCGCGCTCACGTTGCTCCAGGCGGGCGAGGACCTCCTCCATCCGTACTTCGTCCCCCTCCCGGTATCCCTCGGCCCGGTCGAGCACCTCACCGGGAAAGCCCAGGCGCCGCGCGATGGCCAGGCCGTAGCTCCGCCCCGGGAGACCCTTCATGAGCTGATAGGTCGGCTCCATGCGGTCCGAGTCGAACTGGAGCGACGCGTTGACGATGCCCGTGCCCTCGCCGTCCAGTCGCTTGAGTTGGCCCAGGTGGGAGGACACCACCGTGAAGGCGCCGCGTTCCACGAGCACCTCGAGCACCGCCCGGGCGAGCGCGGCGCCTTCCGCTGGGTCGGTCCCGGTGCCCATCTCGTCGATGAGCACCAGCGAGTGGGCGTCGGCCCGCTCGACCAGCTCGCCCAGATTGGCCAGGTGCGCGGAGAACGTGGAGAGGCTCTGAGCGATCGACTGTTCGTCGCCGATGTCGGCGAAGAACGAATCGAAGACCGGGAGTACCGTACCGGGACCCACGGGGGGTACGATTCCACTCTGCGCCATCGCGGCGATGAGTCCCGTCGCCTTGAGGAAGACGCTCTTACCGCCCGTGTTGGGGCCGGATACCACCAGGGCGCGTTCCCCTGCGTGGACCTCGAGATCGTATGGGACCACGGGATGGTCGAGGGAACCGATCAGGAGCGGATGCCGCGCCTGGACCAGCCGGAAGTCCTCCGTGCCCGCGTCGACGATCTCGGGTACGCTCGCGCGCCACTCCAGGGCCCAGCGCGCGCGCGCATGCAGGGTGTCGAAGTCGATCAGGGCGTCGAGCGCCCCTGTCAGTGCCGCATGCAATGGATGCAGCCGCGCCGTCAATTCGCCGAGGATGCGGCGGATCTCGCGCGCCTCGTCCCGCTCGAGGTCGCGGAGCTGGTTCATCAACTCGGTGGCGATCGGAGGCTCGACAAAGATCGTGGCCCCCGTGTTGGACTCGTCGTGCACGATGCCGCCGACCTCCCCCTTGGCCTCACGCCGGACGGGAATCACATAGCGGCCATCGCGAATCGACACGGACGCGTCGGAGACCACGAGCCGCTCCGGCAGCGTGCGGACGTACGACTCGAGTCGTTTGACCAGGCGTGCGTGCGCGCCCTTGAGCCGGTCGCGGATCCGCTTCAGTTGCTGCGAAGCCGTATCGAGCACGTGGCCTTCGGCATCGACGGACTTCTCGATCGCCTGCTGGGTGGCCCGCTCGTCGACGAGCTGCGCTCGGATCGAGGCGAGTTCCTCGTAGGGCTGCGCTCGACCCTCGAGTTCCCCTGAGAGTGCCCGTGACGAGGCCAGGAGAACGCCGACCGCGTGGAGTTGAGCCGGCTCGAGGACGGCACCCTCGACCGCCAGGTTGCGTAGCGCACCGGAGGCATCCGGGACGGTCGGCATACCCCATTGCGGCTTCTCCTGGACAAAACGCATCGTGGCGCCGACCCGTGCCAATTCCCGGCGAAGCGCCGGGACGTTCGAAGACGGTGTCAGAGCCAGGATCCGATCCCGTGAGGGCGCGCTACCGGCACGCTCCGCGACGCATTCCAGGACCCGTCCGAACTCGAGGACCGCCAGGGCGTGACGGCTCACCGCGACACGTGCGTCAACCGTCCAGTTCCTCCCGCACGATCTGATTGGCTTCCTTCCCATCGAAACGCCCGCGGATGAGCGGCATGAGCTTCCCCATCACCGGCCCCATCTGCTCGTCACCTCCCTGGATGATCTCGCGCACCATGGCGCGCACCTCGTCCGCGGCCAGACCCTCGGGTTGGTAGGTCGCGAGCAGCTCCGCCTGAGCCTCCTCCACCGCAGCCAGCTCCTCTCGCCCGCCGGCGCGCATCTGGCCCGCGGCATCATGGCGCTGCTTGATCGCCCGGGCCACGACCGCCACGACGTCGTCGTCGGCAAGGTCCCGGCTGATTTCGATCTCCCGATTGCGCACCTCGGAGAGCAGCGTCGACAACACCAGCACGCGTTCCTTCGCGCGCGCCCTGCGTGCCTTGTTCAGGTCGGCCTGGATGCGGCTCTTCAGGTCGCTCATTGGCGTACACGGTTGGCGCATTCCGGGCAGGGTCCCGGAGATCGCGGGATGCGCGGGATGATCGGGTCGGGGGCGCCGGGGTGGGCGCTCCATCCTGGAATGAACGAAGCTACCCCGCCATCGGGGAAAGGATCATCGCGGGCCGACGGGGAAGGATCGCCGATCAGCCGGGAGGCCAGTCGAGCGAGCGCCCGCCCAGAAGGTGAAGGTGCAGGTGCTGCACGGTCTGTCCACCGTCCGCCCCGACGTTGAGAACGGCGCGGTACCCGTCGTCGGCCAGGCCCTCGGAACGGGCCACGTCGCGCGCGGCGAGCAGCAGATGACCGAGCAGGACGCGGTGGGCATCGTCGGCGTCGTCGAGCGACCCGATGTGCTCCCGCGGGATGAGCAGCACGTGCACCGGCGCCTGGGGGTTGATGTCGCGGAAGGCGACGATCCGGTCGTCCTGGTGGACCAGGGCGGTCGGAACGTCTCCGTCGGCGATCTTGCAGAAGAGGCAGTCGGACGGACTCACTTGGGGGTGCCTCCGGACGGGGTCGAGGATGGCGAACGGGTGGGAGCGCGCCGACGGGTCGGGAGACGCTTCGCGCGCGCGTTGGTTCCCACCCACCCGATCATGGTGAAGGGTGGGAGCAGGGTCAATGTGTCCTGTCCAGTACCCCAGTACCGCCGACGTGCCATTGTGGCATCGGCTTTCCCTCGCCCACCGAGCGCCCCGGATCCGTCCCGGTTCGCCATGGAAACGGCGCATCGAGCGCACCACCTTCCCTGGTGCGACCACCCTGACCCCTCCCGCCCCAGAGGCTCCCCTTGGAAACGCTGGCAACCGTCGCGGAAGCCGTTCTCCGTCGCCACGCCGCACCGGCACTCCGGCTCACCGAGCTGCTCGATCACGTTCGCTCCGACACGGGTGTCCGCGCGCTGCCCAGTGAGAGGTTGCGCACCGTGCTCGAGAGTCACCCCGACCACTTCCGGCTGCTGAACCCATGGCGAGGCCCATGGCGTTTCGTACGTAGCGACCCCGCCCATGGCCTTCGGATCGAGCCCTGGGTCCTGCTGGTCGCGGATCCGGGGGACCAGGGCGCCGAGGAGGCTACCGGCTCAGCGGCCGAGCGTCGGATGCGCGAGTCGGTGCGATGGCTGGGGATCACCTTGGACATCGGATCCGGGAAGGCCGTGACCCGATGGCACACGATCGCCGTGGCCGAGCGTCAGGCCCGGACCTCATTGCGTGAAGCGGCCTGATCTCACTGACGCGTGAAGAGACCCGAGCGCCACTCGCCGTCTTCGTCCACACTCGTGAATTCGAATCCGACGCCTTCGGTCGCGGCGCGCATCGCCACCCATTCTTCGGCAAGGATCCCCGAAAGAATGAGCCACGAGCCTGTCGGTAGCGCGGCGGCGAAGCCGGCGAGAAGGGGCCGAAGGGTGGCGGACTCGATGTTGGCCACGATCCCGTCCCTCGGCGCGAGTGCGGCGAGAAGCTCGGCATGGGCCCATCGGGCCTGCCATGTCACCCGATCCGTCACGCCATTCACGAGCGCGTTCGCGGCCAGTGCTTCGATCGCGAGGTCGTCGCCTTCGAGCGCGAGCACCTCCCGTGCGCCAAGGCGGGCCGCCGCGATCGACAAGATGCCGCTGCCCGAGCCCACATCCACGATGCGATCCCCGTCCGCCACGACCCCATCGAGCAGGCGGAGGCACCCGCGGGTGGTTCCGTGCTCCGCGGTACCAAAGGCCATTCCGGGATCGAGTGTGATCACGATCTCGCCCGGTGCCTCGTCGACCGGCTTCCACGAGGGCGTGACCACGAGACGCGGCGTGATACGCCGCGGGGCCAAGCCGCGCTTCCAAGTCTCCGCCCAATCCTCGTGATCGATCCAGCAGATGGCGATTTCCACGTCCGACCTCCCGCTGAACGAGGCAGCGACCTCGCGAGCGCGCAGGAGGAAGGCGTCCAGATCGGCGGGCTCGGCCAGGTGCGTCACGAACCAACCGTCACGCTCCTCTACCGCACGCCCACCGAGCGCCACCAACCCGTCCGCCAGAAGCACTTCACCCTCACCCGCGGCTGGGCTGCGCACACTGAGTTCGAGCCAACGGCGAGGGCGACGTGTCATCCGCCGGACAACGCTTCCTTCATCCGGCTCCAGAAGCCCTTGCGGTTCTTGGTCCGGACTTTCTCGGGCGCAGGGGTCTCGATCTCCCGGAGGCGCCGGATCAGCTCCTCCTGCTCGTGGGTGAGGTCCTCCGGCGTCCACACCACGACCCGGATCAGCTGATCCCCCTGACCTTGTCCGTTCAGATCGGGAAGCCCCAGGCCCCGGAGGCGGAGTACCTCTCCACTCTGGATACCGGCGGGAATGGTCACGCGCGCGCTGGCGTCCACCGTGGGAACTTCCACCTCGGCGCCGAGCGCGGCTTGCGCAAACGTGATGGGAAAGTCGTGGACAAGATCGGACCCGTCGCGGGTGAAGCGAGGATCGTCCTCGACCTCGAGGAGCACGACGAGGTCGCCTCGCGGCCCTCCCCGTGGACCCACGCTCCCCTGCCCACGCAACGTCATGAAGTTCTCCGACGTGACACCGGCCGGCACGTCCACTTCCACCTCGCGCTCTCGGCGGACACGCCCATCCCCACGGCATGTGGGGCAGGGACGCTCGATGACATGCCCTTCGCCCTCGCACGTCCGGCACGGCTGAACGCTGACGAACTGGCCGAAGACCGAGCGCTGGACGTGGCGCTCCTCTCCGGACCCGCCGCAGACGGAACAGGGCGCGGGAGTGGTACCGGCCTCCGCCCCGCTTCCGCCGCAGTCGTCGCAGGGGTCCAGGAGCGAGACGCGCAGCTTCCGTTTGGCGCCG
>JBBSOM010000251.1:0-5151 GCA_038259715.1 Longimicrobiales bacterium | reverse complement strand
TACCTTGATCGGTGAACTCCAGTTGAAGCGATACCCGTCCTCGCCTTCCGCCGGTTGCGGTTGGATCGGTTTCCGGTCGCCCGTGCGCCGATCGTAGCGGAGGATGTTGCCCTCCTGCGACTCCACGTAGGCGATGTCCGGATCCGTCGGGTCGATGGCCGCGTAGAAGCCGTCGCCGCCGGCCATCGCATACCAGTCGGCGTTGAAGATCCCGCCCCGGGCGCGGGTGCGGCTCGGGCCGCCCCACGTGCTGTTGTCCTGGAGTCCGCCAGCAATGCCGAAGAAGGGCTCCGCATTATCGAGCGACACCGCGTAGAACTGCGACACCGGAAGGTTCGGGCTGAAGTCCCACGTTTCGGCCCGGTCTCGCGACACGTAGAGCCCACCGTCGTTGCCCAGGATGATGTGATCGTGGTTCTCCGGGTTGATCCACATCGCGTGGTTGTCGGAGTGCGGGCCGCGCCCCGTGCGCTCCCACGTCCGGCCGCCGTCGTGCGACACCATGACCGGCACGCCGAGGTGGTAGACCGTCTCTGGGTTGACGGGGTCGACGCGGATCTCACCGAAGTACCAGGGGATCGAGGCGATGTCGCTCATCTTCTGCCAAGACGCGCCTCCGTTGTCCGAGCGGTAGACACCCTGCTCCGAGCCCTCGATGACGGCGTACACCGTCGTCGGCTGGGAACGCGATACGTCGAGGCCGATACGACCCATGTCGGACTTCGGCAGCCCGTCGGTGAGGCGCGTCCACGTTTCGCCGCCGTCCGTCGACTTCCAGATACCGCTGCCCGGACCACCGCCCACGTAGTTGAAGGCGCGCCGCTCGCGCTGGTGCGTGCTCGCGTACATCACGTCGGGGTTGGACGGATCGAGTACCAGGTCCGCGGCGCCCGTGTGCTCGTCGATCTTCAGCGTCTGCTTCCACGTCTGGCCACCGTCGGTCGTCTTGAAAATGCCGCGCTCGCCGCCGGAGGCCCACATCGGGCCCACCGAAGCGACCCAGACGATGTCGGGGTTGTCCGGGTGGATGCGGATCCGGCCGACCTGCTGCGACGTGGCGAGGCCCATGTTCGTCCACGTCTTGCCACCGTCCATCGACTTGTAGACGCCGTCGCCGTACGAAACCGAGCGCTGGTTGTTGTCCTCGCCCGTGCCGACCCAGACGATGTCGGAGTTCGACGGCGCCACGGCAACCGCGCCGATCGAGCTGACCGTCTCATGGTCGAAGACCGACGTCCAGCTCATGCCGCCGTTCGTGGTCTTCCATACGCCGCCGGTGGCCGAGCCCACGTAGAAGACGGTCCCCAGCGCGCCACCGCGCGCACCAGGCGAGGAGGCGACCGCGATGTCCTCGATGCGGCCGCTCATCACGGCCGGACCGATCGAGCGAAGCGTCACGGTGCTGACGAGCGCCGAGTCGGAAAGGTCGGCTGGACCCGCCGTGGGCGCCCCGCCGGAGCGTTGCGCGGACACGGGCGAGGTGGCGAGAAGCGCGAAAGCGGCAGCAGCGGCGAAGCCGCGGCCCGAGCGGGAAGCAAGTCGGAGCATGGAACGTCCACCTGGAGCGGGATCCGGCGACGCGACCGCGCGTCGCAGAGGGCTTCATCGTCGGGCAGTCCGGGGCTACGGGCAAGGTGGGGCGGCCGACTTCCAGGAATCGCGCTCGACTGTCCGACGGTGAGGGCTCGGATTCCCTGGGATTGGAAACCAGTCTTCGACTTGGCCGAGTGCTCCGAAGCTGGGGTCGAGCGCATCCCGTCGACGGATCAGCGATGCACGGTCGCCGATGCCATTGACCGCCACAACAACCAGTTCCGGGCCGCGGTGCGGCTGAGAGCGTTCGGGACTATGTCGCGGCCCGCCACACCCTCCTGAGGTGTTTGGTGCCGCATCCCCCGCAGGACAATCCCGGACGCCAGGCAGCCCCGGACCTTCCACGAACCGAGCGATGGCTACACGTTCGAGGCAAGCCTACTGCATCCAGGCGTTACGACTAGGTTGCGCCTCTCGCGTGCCTAAGACCATCGTGCGTAGACGTGATCGCAGGATAGAACTGAGTTAGAACGCTTCGTCTACTTCGAGCCCTTGCCTACTTTGGGAGCCGGAGATTTCCGGCGTCGTGAGGTCTGTGGCTTGGTTCCGAGCTTTCGAGGCTTCTCGGGGTTCCGCGCCGCGTCCTCCACGATGCGGGCGAGCCAGGCATTGAGACTCTCACCCTCTGCGGCCGCTGCGACCGTAGCTGCCCGGTGAAGCTCTGAGCCCAATCGGACGTTCAACTTCCCGGAGAACGGCCGTTCGGGTTCTTCGCCACGAGCCTTGCAGACGTCGAGATAGTGGTCGATGGCGCGGCCCATGGAGGCCTCAAGCTCCTCGACCGAGCCCCCTTCGAAGTAGATCTCATCCCGAAGGTCGACCACATGTCCAGTGAACACCCGGAGTTCTGGGTCGAACTCGAAGACCCCTGTGTATCCCTTGTAGTCGATCATCTCAGAACCTCGTCGTCGTGTTCACAGGTATCCCAGCCCCTCAAGGAAGCTCCGCACCCTCTTTACGAGGCCCCGACCGCACTCCCGGCGCGAATGCGGTCGGTCCACCGTGAGCTTGCGACCCTCCAGGACGAAGGTCACCGCGGAGCCGCTGCCCTCGTACACCTCCGCGCCTAACTTCTTGAACAGAGCCTCCACTTTCTTCCAGTGGAGCCCGGCGTGGAGGCGCCGAATCCGGTCGAGTGTCACGTCGCCTGAGGTCATGGTACTAACATATGGTACCACAAATCTTGAGGTCAAGGAGGTTCCGTGATCGTCCAGGGAAGCGTTCTAACACGGAATTCCTGCTGGCCGGGCAGGCCTGCGGGCTCCGGAGCACTCGCCTGGCGGCTCGCGCTCCGGATCGGCATGATGGTCCGGCAGCAGAATTCCAGAGACGTTAGAACGCGGACTGCAGGACGTTGCTGTGTCGCAAGGCGCAAGGGGAGGCGAAGGTGACTGTCCGACGAGCGGAGTCGTTCGACCTAGCGCTGTCGAGCGTACCGATCATCAACCTCAGGCTAGACTTCAATCGCCTCCTCGGGTTCTTTCGAAACGAGCTCTTCCGCGACCAGTTCAAGGGTGATCAGGGTGTTGTCCGCGCGCTCCGGACGCCCTACTTCACGTGGTATGGTCGGCCGAATGTCCTTCTCACTCACCTACTGCGTGAGGCGATCGTCAACCTAGAGTCCGCGGTCTCCAGCGCGGTGTGGATGGAGGCGGGGGAGAGAGGGCTGACCAAGGGCAAGTGGAGGGAAGCGATCGACAACCCCATGAGTCTCGGCAAGGGAACGGCCCACTGCGTATTCAACCTCCTACCTGCGCTGATCGATCCCGACTTCGCGATGCGGGCTTGCGATCAGGAACTGTGGAAACGGTTTCGGGCCCTGTACAAGGAAGTCCGAAATGGGCTCTTCCATTCCATGGAGATCGAGAGCGATGACCCGTCTCCGGTGCTGGACTGTCTCGAACTGCTCCACGACGGACACGGTTGGTTGAACTCCTGGCATCCCATCGAAGAAATAGCCGCGGGACCGATCCGATGGAGTCCCGAGACTATAGCCACGCTGCGCGCCCCGCCCGAGGTGCCCGATCACGAGGTCCGGCAGCTGATGCCGATTTGGGCGCTAACAGAAGAGTATCGTACGTCGCCTCAGAGCCTCCCACCCGGGATGGTTCAGCTAGATGTAGCTGATGTCAGCGGGGTGTCCCTCCCTCCTTCCGAACTAGTGGTCGTCAGCCTAGTCCTGGAGGACGGTTCGCACGCCAAGCTGAATCTGTCGCCCGGTGCTGCGATGCACCTGCTACTGCGACTCGCGCAAGCACAGCAGGCTCGAGGCTGGGCTCTGCCCGATCGTATCTAGTGGGCGCCCGGTGGTCCGCGTTCTAACAAGGGTTTGAACCTGACGGGGTAGGCGGGCGGGTCGGACGGTTGTTCGGCTTACACCTCACAACCGCGGGTCGGCATGTTGCTCCCGCAGGTTAAACCCAGAGACGTTAGAAAGCTTCTCGACCGGCGGGACGCCTGAAGGTGGCAGTTCAGAGGTCGAGGACGAGGCGCACCCCCGCTTCCACACGCGCCAGCACTTTGGACGGAACCCTCCCGGCGCGGACCTCCAAGTAGTCCCGGTCGATCGTCACGAACTGCGTCACGTTGGCTACAGAGTCCCGCGGCAGTCCTGAGTCCTTGGCCGGAAGAAGAACGTTGCCCGGCGCATCGAGAAGCCGGGTGTTGGAAGAGACGACGACACCGACCACGGTCCGCAGTCGACTGCGGTTGAAGGGCTCCGCCTGCAGGATGAGCACGGGATGTCTGAATCCGGCCTCGGACCCTCGTGGCTCAGCCAGATCCGCCCACCAGACCTCGCCGCGATGGACTACCACTCAGACTTCCCAATGCTCCTGGCCTGGGCGCGGCGGACCTCGGGTGGGAGGCCGCTTTCCTGGCCTGCGTAAACTTCATTGAGCCGCGCCGTGATGTCCTCGCTGCGGAACTTCGCCAAGTACTCGGCCACCGCAGTGGAGTACAACTCACTGCGAGAAACGCCCAACTGCTGCGCCAGCTCATCGGCGGACTCGAACACTTCGTCGGGTACAGAGATCGCGGTCTTCATGTCGCTATTATACCAAGGTATGACCATAGGTGGAAGCTTTCTAACACGGAATTCCTGCTGGCCGGGTACGCGGCGGGCTCCGGAAGCACTCGCCTGGCGGCTCGCGCTTCGGGTCGGCATGATGGTCCGCAGCAGAATTCCAGAGACGTTAGAATGCAGCCGCTGGCTCTCCGCTACGGCTAGCCGTGGTTCGATCAACGGGCGGACGAGGCCAGCTGCGCGACCGAACCTGCAGCAGGGCGGCAGCCGCCGCTTCGTCCGCCTCCTTGCCGCCCGTGTGTGTCACCTGCCAGTGGTCGTTGACCGCGCCAAGCCCTGGCAGCGATTGTCAGGGATGATCTACCCACCCTCGGCGCCAGAAGGCCCTACGCCTGCGCATTCCGACGAAGTGGGCCACCCATTCCGAGCGAAGCGAGGCCAGCGTTCCGAGCTGAAGTGGGCCACTGATTCTGATCGATGTGGGCCACCGGTTCCGAGCCAAGTGGGCCACCCCTGTCGGAGCGAAGCGACGC
>JBBSOM010000250.1:0-5164 GCA_038259715.1 Longimicrobiales bacterium | reverse complement strand
CACCCGTCGCACAACCTGTTCTTCAGCGCGGCCCATGGTGACGAAGAGGTCGATGAGACACTCCAGGCCACGTCGGCGGCCCTGGAAGCGATCGCGCACGTGCGGGCCTCTTGAATGGGGGCGTGTAGCCTATCAGGACGGGACGTCCTCGTCCCCTTTCTCGTCCTGGTCCGTGCCGGGCAGCGTGGGGACGTCGTACTACCGGACCAGTGTCGGTCGCCTGAACCGCTGGAAGGGAAGTTCAAAGAGCGCGCTCACGCGGGCCCGCTCCGCCGCGCGGATCGCCCGCAGACGTGCGAGCGCCTCGTCGAAGTCGTCGTTGATCACGATGTAGTCGTGCTGCCCGATGAAGTCGAAGTCCTGCCTCGCCATCTCGTAGCGGATGTCGACTTCGGCGGCGAACTCGGTGCCGCGGTTCTCGAGACGTCGTCGCATCGTCGCCATGTCCGGCGCCATCACGAAGATGCCCACGGTCGACGCCGGGTAGTACCGGCGCAGATTGAGGAAGCCTTCGGGGACGTAGTCGAAGACCATGTCCCGTCCCTGGGCGATCGCTTCGCGGATCGGCGCGTGCAGCGTGCCGAAGTACTCACCGTACGGGTTGATCCACTGCACGAAGTCGCCCCGCTCGATCATCGCCCTGAACGACTGTCTGGAAACATGCTCGTAATTCTCGAGTTTCTCGCGCGGCTCGCGCGTGGTCACGGAGGTGGTGTATCCCAAGTCCGGTTCGGCGCGCCGCCACGCTTCGACGAGCGACGTCTTCCCGACGCCGCCCGGACCGGCCACGACGAACAGGCGGCCACGCGCGTGCAACTCGACCGCATCGATTGAGAGGGGCGTCGTGGTGATGCTCGGGTCGGTTCCATCTTGCGGCATGCGTTACGCTCCGCGGATGAAGGAATGATGTGGACACGTTGACGGTCGATTCAGGTCCGGTGATTGACTCAGGGCCGGACGCGAAGCGGATCCTGCTCGTGGGGTGCGGCGCGTTCGCCCGCCAGGCGCACCTGCCGGCCCTCCGGGACGCGGGACCTCGTGTCCGGCTCGTCGCGGTCGCGGACCGACGGGACCAGGCCGATGCGGTTCGCGCCGCCTGTACCCGCGCCGGGCTGTGCCCGGATGTGTCGTTCATCGACCCCCTGCCCACCGATGACTCCGTGACCGCGTTCGCCGCGTTCGACGCGGAGTTACCCACGATCGACGGCGTCATAATCTCGTCGCCCGAAGATACGCACAAGCGCTACATTCGCTGGGCGCTGGGGCGCGGGCTCCCCATGCTCATCGACAAACCGCTGACCGTGCGACGCGTGGAGTCCGGGGGCGGGCTGTCCGACCCCCGTGACCTCGTCGACGACTGGCGAGACCTGGTCGCGGAAGGCCGGCGCTTCCGTCCCTTCATGCTGGCCGCGCAGCGGCGCTACCAGGGGATCTACCGCGAGATCGCCGCGCTCGTCCGGCAGGAATATCTGCGCACGGGCCACGGACCGACCTTCGTGCAATGCCTGACCAATGATGGACTGTGGCACGGGCCGGCCGACTACGGCGTTCAATCCACGTACCGCGACGGGGCGGGCAAGCTCGTTCACACGGGGTACCACGTTCTCGACATCGTTCCCTGGATCATCCGGCACGGCCAGGCGGCGGATCGGCCCGGTGCGGCAGTGACGCGTATTCGTTCCGCGACCGTCTTCGCGACGGGCTTCATGCCGGCGGACGCGGCTGGCGCTCGAGCGCGCCGCGTCGATGGAGCCGGCGACCCGTTCGTCGACTCCGGCGGTCTTGGCGAGGTGAATGCCGCGTTGCAGGTGGCGCTCGGCGACGCGGATTCTCGCACGATCTGTATCGTCCAGCTCGGCATGTTGCACGAGGGATTGTCGCGCAATCAGCCGCTCGACGAGGGAAGCGTGGACGAGCGGCGCCGAAGGGCGGAGGAGGGCCGCACGAAGCAGGACGTGCTGACCATCTACCAGGGACCGACCGGGGTGATCTCTCTGCGTCGGTTCGCGAAGCTCACCGGCTCCCTCGGGACCGGCCTCGGCGACCGCGATCACCTGGAACTGGTGCATTGCCGGAACGCGATGGTGCCGGGCGCACCCGCCCTGATCGAGACGCGCGCGTTGACCTACCGCGCGGACGACCACGCGCCGACGGCGGAGTTCCTGATCGCGCTCGATGATCCCTCGCGCGAAGTGATCTCACCGGTCAGCGACCACGGCATTGCGGTCAAGTTGCTGGCAGCGGCCTACGAGTCGATGCGCGGGGGCGCATCCGTTCGCGTGGATTTCGACGCGGAGGAATGGTGTCTGCCGCCGGGAGGGCAGGCACCCCAGGGGAGGGCGGCGGACGTATGACCGATTCCGCACAGGGGGCGTCCGGGGAATCGTCCCCGGGCGCCCTGCTGCTCGGTATCTCGTCGATGATTCGCGTGGAACGTGCGCTGTGGGTCACCGCGGAACTGGGCGTGGCCGACCATCTCCTACCCTGGCGGCCACGCGCGGCCGGTGTCCGGGACGGCGCATCCCTTGCCGGCCACGACGCCGACGGGGTACGGAAGGCCGTCTCGATCGACACGATCGCAGCAGCCGTCGTCGCCGATCCCGACAGCCTCTATCGCGTCCTGCGCGCCCTCGCGGCGACGGGAATCTTCTCCGAGACGGGGCCGCGCGCGTTCGAGCACACGGCGTTCTCCAATCCACTGCGGAGCGACGCGCCGGATTCCGTTCGCGAGGTCATCCGGCAGCAAGGTGGCGAGCGTGAATGGCGCGCGTGGGGCGAAGTCGCGCGCACCGTCCGCGTCGGGGAGCCCGCGTACGAGCGCGTGTGGGGGGAGTCGCCTTGGCGCTACTACGAGCAGACTCGCATCAGGATGACCCAGGTGTCCCGTACGGATTCGGCGGCGCTGGCGGGTCATCCGATCTTCACCGAAGCCGCGCGGATTGTCGACGTTGCGGGAGGCGAAGGGGATTTCCTGGCGGCCTTGCTGGTGGCACATGCGGAGGCACGCGGCACGCTGTTCGACCTTCCCGGCATCGTTCAGGACGCCGGAGAGGGGATGCGCCGCGCGGGCGTCGCCGACCGCGCCCAGATCCGGGCCGGTGACATGTTCGACGCCGTTCCCGGTGGTGGCGACCTCTACGTGCTCAAGCGCGCGCTGCACGACTGGAACGACCAGAGAGCACGCTCGCTGCTCCGGTCAATCCATCGGGCGATGAAGGGGCGGGGTCGCCTCGTCATCCTGACCGAGATCCTGCCCCCGGGCAACGCGCCGTCGTCGGCGAAGACGGCGGACTTGGCGCTGCTCGTGATGCTGGGCGGTCGGCACCGCACCGCCGCCGAGTTGACCGGGCTGCTGGCGGATGCGGGGTTTTCGCCGCCGGACTTCGTCGAAGTGCCGTCCGCCCTCACGGCGGTGATTACGACCCCGCGCTGAGCCGCCCCTGGCGCCGAGCGTGGCGTCACGCCAGTTCGCGGATCTCCTTCACCAGGTCCGCCATCGAGTGCTTGGCATCTCCGAAGAACATGAGGTTGTTGTCGTTGTAGAAGAGGTCGTTGTCGATTCCCGCGAAGCCGGGCGAGAGGGATCGCTTCATGACGATGGTTCGCCGAGCCTTGTCGACGTCCATGATCGGCATGCCGCCGATGACCGAGTTCGGATCTCTCGCGGCGGGGTTGCAGACGTCGTTTGCGCCGACGATCAGGGCCACGTCCGTATTCGGGAAGTCGTCGTTGATCTCGTCGAGGTCGAAGAGCTTGTCGTACGGAACGTCGGCTTCGGCGAGAAGCACGTTCATGTGTCCCGGCATCCGGCCGGCCACCGGGTGCACGGCGTACTTCACGTCCACGCCACGTGCCTCGAGCAGGTCGCCGACCTTCCGCAGCTCATGCTGCGCCTGCGCGACCGCCAGCCCGTAGCCGGGCACGATGACCACGGAGTGCGCGTAGCCGAGTTCCATGGCGACGGTCTCGGCGTCCGCGCGCTTCACCGGTCGCTGGCCGATCTGGCTCTTGTCGATGTTGGCGGTGCCGCCGAACGCGCCGAACATCACGTTCGTCAGCGACCGGTTCATGCCCTTGCACATGATCATCGTCAGGATGATGCCGGACGCGCCCACGAGGGCGCCCGAGATGATCAGCACCATGTTCATGATCACGAAGCCCGCCGCGCTCGCCGCCAAACCGGAGTACGAGTTGAGCAGAGAGATCACCACCGGCATGTCCGCCCCGCCGATCGGGATCGTGAGGGTCACGCCCAGGATGAGCGAAAGCGCGAGCATGGCCCAGAACATCGTGTGCGGATCGGAACTCCCCACGCCCATCGCGAAGGTCGACGTGACGATCACAGCCACGAACATCAGCGCGTTGAGCGTCTTCTGTCCGGGGTAGGTGATCGGGTTGCCGGTCATCCATCCGCGCAGCTTCAGGAACGCGATCATCGAGCCCGAAAACGTCAGGCCGCCGATGAACGTGCCGAGCATGATGCTCACGCCGTACGTCGACACGCTGACGGCGGTGGTCGAGTTCAGGTACTCGGCGATCGCCACGAGCGCGGAGGCCGCGCCGCCGAAGCCGTTGAAGAGGCCGACCATCTCGGGCATAGCCGTCATTTTGACCATGCGGGCCGCTACGCCACCGATCACGCCGCCGATGGCCACGCCGATGAGGATCTCGGTCCACGACAGGATCTGGTTGTCCACGACCGTGGCCACGATCGCGAGCGCCATGGCGACGGCGGCGATGGCGTTGCCAGCACGGGCCGTGGCGGGGGACTGGAGTCGCTTGAGGCCGACGACGAAGAGAATCGCCGAGACGAGGTAGGTCAGCTCGACCAGGATTTCGGTGTTCATGGACTGTCCCCTAACGCTTTCTGAACATGGCGAGCATGCGGTCCGTGACCATGAATCCACCGATCACGTTGATGGTAGCCATGGCAATGGCCGCCACGCCGAGCACGATCTGCAGCGTTCCTTCAGCACGTCCCGCCACCACGAGGGCCCCGACGATCGAGATGCCGGAGATCGCGTTCGCGCCCGACATCAGCGGGGTGTGGAGGGTAGGGGGGACCTTGGTGATCACCTCGCGGCCCGCCAGGGTCGCCAGAGTGAACACGTACAGGCCGATCATCAACTCGCCCATGGGTTCTCCTCGAAGTAGGGCCGCAACT
>JBBSOM010000249.1:0-5167 GCA_038259715.1 Longimicrobiales bacterium | reverse complement strand
TACGCGGTCGCCCCGGGGTCGGTCGACGATCTCGTAGTGCTACTCCGCACCCTCGACGAGGAGGGCACCCGTCCGACTCGTGTGGTCCACTGCTGGAGCCTCACGGCGTCCGCGCTGGATGACACCCCGGCAGAGGAGATCCGGAGCCGAACGCATAGGGATGGCTTCCAGACGCTGACCGCGCTCGTCCAGGCGCTAGGCGCCCGCCATTTCCGCGGGGAGGTCCAGATCGAGGTGGTCACCGATCAACTGCAGCAGGTCGCGACGGAGCCGGTCGTCGAGCCTGGGCGTGCGAGCCTCTTCGGGCCGTGCATCGTGATCCCCCAGGAGTATCCGAACATCAACTGCCGCAGCGTGGACATCATGACGGCAGCGACCGAGGCACCCGACGCTCCGGTCATCGAAAGTCCGGACCCAGGATCTCCCGTCATCGACGCGCTCCTGGCCGAGTTCGACCAGCCGCGGGACGAGGTGTTCGTGGCGCACCGCGACGGAAGACGCTGGGTGCACACCTTCGTACCCCACCCGATCGAGGCGTCAGGTACGCCGGAGGTCCTGCGGGAAGGAGGGGTGTATCTCCTGACCGGGGGCCTCGGTGGCGTCGGGCTCACGCTCGCGGCGTATCTCGCGCGCACGGTACGGGCAAAGCTCGCGTTGGTGGCGCGTTCCGCACTGCCGCCGAGGGGGGAGTGGGACGCGCTCGTCGCTTCGCCCGACGCGCCGGCCGACGTTGTCGGCAAGATCACGGCGGTGCGCGAGATGGAGGCCGCCGGGGCGGAGGTCGTGACCCTGCGGGCCGACGTCACGGACGTGACGCAGATGAAGCGTTGCCTCGACGAGACGCGCGCGCGCTTTGGCGCAGTGCACGGTGTGATCCACGCCGCGGGCGCTGTCGACGCGGAAATGATCCAGGAGCGCGATGTGGAGGCATCTCGCCGCGCGCTGGCGCCCAAAGTCGATGGAACGGCCATCCTGCTTTCCCTGCTCGCGGAGACCCCGCCGGATTTCGTGGTCCTGTGCTCGTCCCTTGCGGCGACGCTCGGCGGGCTCGGAGCCGCCGAATACGGGGGCGGAAACGCGGTTCTGGACGCGGTCGCGCGGGCGCGGCACGGTACGCGTCCTCGGGTACTCGCGATCGGGTGGGACTCGTGGCGCGACGTCGGCATGGCGACGCAGGGCGCAAGACCCGGCGAGCAGTCGGTCGGCGATGCGTATCTCGCCAACAGCATCCGGCCCGAGGAGGGCGCCGAGACCTTCGCGCGCGCGCTGAGCGTGAATGAGCCCGAGGTCCTCGTATCCGCGCGCCTCCTTCCGTATGTCGATCTGGTGCGGCGCGCCCTTCCGTCGCGACGGCCGCGCGACGTCGTTGCGGACGCCGCAGACGAGCAAGCCGCACGCTCTTCAACCACGCACGAACGTCCGGACGTCTCCACCACGTTCGTCGAGCCCGTCAGCGACGTCGAGCGCACGATCGCCGCGCTCTGGCAGCAGCTCCTGGGCATCGAGCGGGTCGGCCTGCAGGACGACTTCTTCGAGTTGGGCGGTCATTCCCTGCTTGCGACCCAGCTCATCTCACGGCTTCGCGAGACCTTCGGCGTCAGGATCCCGCTGCGCACGCTCTTCGAAGCGACGACCGTCGAGGCGATGGCGGAGCATGTGGAGCTGGTGCGCTGGGGCAGGAACGCGACCGAGGACGGCCCGTCGGATCCGGACCGGGAAGAGATCGACATCTAGCGGCCGGTGGCAGGCGACCGGGAAGGATCGCGCCACCCCGCCCCTACGTCGCGGGCCGGCCGGCCAGCCGAGTCACAAGCACCTTCCAGTGCTCGAGGCCGGCGAAGAAGTTCCTGACCTCCACCCGCTCGTTGAGCCCGTGGGCGAACTGGTCCTTGTCCCGCATGAAGAGCCCTGCCACACCATACGTGGGGATCCCGGCTGCCCGGTATTCCTTGCCATCGGTCCCGTAGGAGGCCTGGGCCGGGATGATGCTGACGTCGGGGAAGCGCGCGTGTACCGCCGCGCCAACGGCGTCCATGATGTCGGTCCGGATGGGGGACGACGGGCTGGCTTGGGGGTCATCGAGGACCGTCATCTGAAGCTTGGGCACCGCCGCGACGGAGTCGAGCGTGCTCCGGACGGCCGCCACCGAGACCCCGGGGAAGATCCGGCAGTTCACCGTGGCGGTCGCGGACTGGGGCAAAGCGTTCTCCGCGTGGCCGGCGCGGAGCATCGTGGCCACGCACGTCGTGCGGGTGACGCCCACCACCTCGGGTTCGTGCCAGAGCACGTCTGCCGCATGCTCATCCCCCGGGTTGTCGGCCAGCGCGGCCATGGCCTTGCCCACCTCGCCGGGCTGCACCTTCGCCATGGCTCGCAGGTAGGCGCGTGTGACGTCGTTCACCATGACGGGAAAGCGGTATGCCTCGATGTGCTTCAGCGCCGTGGCCAATTGGTAGATGGCGTTGTCGCCCCGGGGGGTCGAGCTGTGGCCGCCGGGGTTGGTCACGGTGAGCTCGAACGTTGCGTAGGTCTTTTCGGAGGCCTGGACCACATACAGGAGCGGATTTCCGTCCGGGTCCATGGTTCCCCCTCCGCCGTCCGCATTGAGGGCGAACTCGGCGTCGGTGAGATCCCGATGGGTGGTCACCAGTTCCCGGGCGGAGATCATGCCCGTCTCCTCGTCACCCGTGAACGCGATGATCAGGTCACGGGTGGGGACGAAGCCCTCACTCTTCAGGCGCAGGAAGGTGGTGGTCAAGACGGAAACGCCCCCCTTCACATCGGAGGTCCCTCGCCCGAAGAAGTAGCCCTCTTCCTCCACCAACTTGAACGGGTCCCGCTCCCAGTCCGTGGGCAACGCGTCCACCACGTCCATGTGGGCCACGAGCAGGATCGGCTTCTTCCCGGAAGAGCCGTCACCGCGGTAGCGCACCACCAAGCCGGCCGACTCCTCACCGTTGCCCTTGGTGAAGGGGAGGACGTGGATGTCCTCGGACGGGAACCCACCCTGCCGGAACTGCTCGCCCAGGTAGTGGGCAACCTCGGGCACCTTCCCCTGCCCCTCGGCACTCCGGATGCCGATGATGTGCCGGAAGATCTCGAGCGCCTTCTGCTGGTAGGGTGCGGTGTATTCCGCGCTCGAGTCCTGGGCGGCAAGAGGAGCCGAAGCGCCGGCGGTGGCGACGGTTGTTGCCAGCGCCACGGTGAGAAGCACGTGTGCACGCATGGTGTTCCCTGGGGTCTCGGGATGCTCTCGGGGCGTCGTCCCCCGAGCAGCCTCACAGTAGGGAGAAACGCGACAGGGACGCAAACGGAAAGCGGCGACCCGGGGGAGAAGACGCGTTCGGCCATTTACAACCCCTCCACGGCCCACGCCGACGAGCTCCTTCTCTCGATGGCGCGCCCCCGGGTTGCCTACCGTCGCGCATCTGGGCAATCTCCTTCTTCAGCCCGAACGTCGTCTACATGGTATCGGGCGCGTCAATGTCTGACCTCTTCCCATGAGTCCTCCGTGACGATCCGACGCCTGGTCCTCTTTTCGCTGCTTCTCTCGTCTCCCGTCGCCGCTCAACAGCTCCCGGGCTACACCGCCCGCCAGGCTGAAATCGAGCGCGCCCTGGAGGCCGGCGCCATCGCGGTGCCCTCCCCTGCGAACGCCGAGGCGCACTCCAAGGCGCTCTCCAGCGAAATCCACGTGGCCGGTACGCCAGGGCAAGAACGCACCCGGGACTACGTGATCGCCCAGATGAAGAGTTGGGGCATCGACACTCAGGTACGCACGTACAAGGTCTGGATGCCGATCCCCACGGAGGTCCACCTCTGGCGGACGGACGGCGGCGCCAAGGAACTCGCGCTGGCCGAGCCTCCCGTGGCGGGCGACCCGTCGTCCACCCTGGCGCAGTATCCCACTGTGAACGGATACAGCGGCGTCGGTGACGTGACGGGCGATGTGGTCTACGTGAACTACGGCCTCATCGAGGATTACGCCCAGCTCGACTCCCAGGGCGTGTCGGTGGCGGGCAAGATCGCGGTGGCGCGTTACGGGCGCAGCTTCCGCGGCATCAAGGCGCGTGAAGCGGAGGGGCACGGCGCCGTCGCCCTCATCCTCTACAGCGATCCCCAGGATGACGGATACGTGCGCGGTGACGTCTATCCCGTAGGGCCCATGCGTCCGGCGGGGGGCGTTCAGCGCGGCAGTGTCCTGAACGTGGACGGGGACCCGTCAACGCCCGGGTGGCCGAGTACGGACGGGGCTAAGCAGCTTTCCGCCGACGAGATGGACGTGCCCCACATCCCGGTCATCCCCATCGGCTACGGCAACGCCGCGGAGCTCCTCGGCGACCTGCGCGGAGCGGATATCCCTTCGCAGTCGTGGCAGGGTGGGCTCTCCTTCCGCTACCACGTGGGACCCGGCCCGGTGCAAGCGCGCATCCAGGTCGAGGACGACCGCGCCACCCAGGGCTACAAGAAGATCTACGACACGTTCGGAATCGTGAAAGGCACGGATTTTCCCGACGAGATGATCCTCATCGGAGGACACCGCGACGCCTGGGGTCCAGGCACGTCCGACAACGTGAGCGGTACGACCAGCGTCCTCGAAGCGGCGCGCGCGGTGGCCGACCAGGTCAAACACGGCCAACGTCCCCGACGCACCATCATTTTCGCTACCTGGGACGCTGAGGAATGGGGGCTGCTCGGCTCCACCGAGTACGTCGAGGACGACTCCCTGCGCCTGCTCTCGAGCGCCGCGGCGTATCTGAATCAGGACGGCGCGGCGGGGGGCGTACGCTTCGGAGGAGGCGGATCACCGTCTTTGCGATCCACACTGCGCGACGTAGCCCGTGGCGTGCAGGACCCCAACGGCCAGGGCAGCGTCTATGACGTCTGGCGCAAGACGGCAGGTGTCGCTGCCGGGGACGAACCGGCCATGAGCGATCCGGGTGGCGGCTCCGACTTCGCCGGCTTCTACAGCCACCTCGGCATCCCCATCGCGGAGTGGGGTTTCGGCGGGCCGGGCGGCGTCTACCACTCGCAGTACGACGATCTCGACTGGATGGCGAAGTTCGGCGATCCCGGCTACGTCTATCACGCCACGGCGGCGCGCATCGCGACGGCCATGGTGCTCCGTCTGGCCAACGCCGCGGTGGTCCCCTACGACTACGTCGAG
>JBBSOM010000248.1:0-5181 GCA_038259715.1 Longimicrobiales bacterium | reverse complement strand
TGACCCACGGCATCTGGTCGGAACTCGGTCAGGCGCATCCGGACGTCGACGTCTACCGCCGCACCCTGCAGGACAACTATCTGAAACTCATCGATCGGAAGCTGAATCCGCCTCCGGAAAGCGCGAACGCGGGGAATCCCTTCGGCGGTCGGGTGGCACCCCTGTCCGACGACGCCAAGTCGGCGTTGCGTGGGGAGCTGGAAGCATTGCAGGGGGACATCCAGGACGCGGTGTCAAAGACAACGGACCGGCAGACGCTCTGGCACCTGCAGGCGGCCGACCACCGCATCACGGAGATTCTCAACCCAGAGGGGTAGTGGTCTTGGTCGGAGTTGCGGACGTGGGGAAGGCCTGCCCGGAGCATCGCGGGAGGGTGAGAACGATGTCCTCGAGGGCGATAGGTCGGCGGCGCCACAGCGTGTGGCCCATGCCCCTTCTCGTTGTGGCAGGTTGCGGCCATGCGCCGGTGCTATCCACTCCGGTGGATGCGCTGCGGTACTTCGCGTACGTGGCGGATGCCGCCGCAACGGGCGGATCAGTGTGGCTTCTCTGGCAAACGCCCGCCGACAAACCGGGGCTGATCACGCTGCACAACAGCAAGGGCCAACTCTGCGCGCGCCTTCTTCTCCACGGTGTGGGGGAGGACACGCAGGAGCCTGACACCGTAATGAGGTCGCTCCACCGACGACTGGCTGTGGATCCAGGCCGTTCGCGCATTTACATCGTGGATCAGAACACGGCACAGGTGTGGGCCTTCACGACGCCGGTCACTGTTGCCGCGATGTTGGCGTGCAGCACGGGTTAGTGTTGGCTGTGAACCGGAACATAGGAGGCGGTCCGAGACCAGGAGGCCGCGCCAGCAAATAACGTCGACCGCGAGGGAGCGGCGAGCGTATCTTGGAAGCGTGGTGACGGGTGAGCGTCACATGACTTCCGATCACCGCCGCCTTCGGCCCGCGACCTTCTCCCTACGACTCCCAGCTCTCGAGGATCTCCTCGAACTCGCCAGCCATGGTGGGGTGACCGTGGTGAAGCGCGGCCGCGATGCCCTTCCGGTACGCGTCTCGCGCCTCGTCGTCGCTTCCCGCGCGACGCAGCACGGCGGCCAGGCGGCCCCACGCGTTGCCTTCGTCGTCGGTGGCGGCCAGGTACGCTCGTAACTCCCGCACACCCTCGTCGACCCGGTCCGCGTTGAGGTACTCCAGCGCGAGGCCGAAGCGGAGGCGCGCATCGTCCGGGCGCTTCGCGAGCATGCTTTCGAGCGCCGCGATGCGGTCAGCCACGGCGAACGCTAATCCGGGAAACGGAATGTGAGCGCGGTCTCCGCGTCGGCGGGCTCGCCGGTGACCAACTCGATGAGCGCCTCCATTTCGGCGGAAAGCTCCCGCACCCGGCTCGACACGGTCAAAACGTGCGCGAAGTCGAAGTACGCGGAGACGGCCAACTCATCGGCGGCGTGCGTCGCCAACACCGCCACTTCCATCTCCCTGCGCAGGAAGCCGAGGATGGCCAGGACCCCGGCCTCGACAGCGTGCAACTCGGCCAACGACTCGAACGACAGGTCTCCGTCGAGCAGTCGCATCAGAGCCTCCACGCGGGCCCGATCTTTCGCTGGTGCCAGCACGTACGAAGGCGTCTCCTCCTCCCCCGCGAGGAGGGAGTGGCCGCCGGACCGCAGCGCGGACAACTCTTCGTAGTTGCAGTGGAGGATCACGTTGGTCGCCCTCTGTCGTCTCCCTCTGTCATTGTTCGGCGGGAAGCGTCTCGCCGACATGACGTCCGTCAGGTCACACTCCCCCTGTCATACCTATCGGATGCCTGCGGGTTTCGGCAAGCTCGGGTCACGCTTCGGCAGGCGCCGCGCCCCCGGCGACCGCGTGCATACCCCCAGCCGCCACTCCGCCTCCCGCGGATGCCCCCACAACGTAGAGTGGCACCGAGGTGTGATGCTCGCCGTCGACCCTCACGTCGAAGTTGTACCGCCCCGGGGCAGGAAAGACGAGGCCCTCCAGGTGGAGCACGTGCGGAACCTTCATCCCGTCGGTCACGCCGACGCGCCCCGGCCCGAGCTGCATGTCACCGTCCATCTGGACCATGCGGCCGCCACCCGGATCGGTCATGGAGATCTCGACCTTGTGCCGACCGATGTCGCCGACGCTCGCGCTGAAGCGCAGGATCAGGACCATCTGAGGGTGCTGTGCCGGAAACGAGCCCGTCGCGATGCGGTCGAAGATGCCCAGGATGTTGAGCTTCCCCGACGCGTCGATCGTCGCCGCATCCGCGAGCAGCGCGAGATCCACTTCCATGTCGCTCCTCATGACTTCTATCAGGGCGCCGGAGGTGGCGCCTCTTCCTGTCTTCCTACCTCGCCGGGAACCTCAGGTACCACGAGCCATGGCGCCAGGACCACGCCGGCCAGGATGTCGAGCGTGGCGTGGGCCAGCATGGGTGCCCAGAGGCTACCCGACGCCAGGAAGCCCCACCCGAGCAGCACGCCCAGGAGCGTGGTACGCACCACGCCGATCGCGCCCTGGTACGCGTGCATGACACCAAACGCGGCAGCGGCGACGGCCACGGCGACCGCCGGAGCCACCAGCCCGGACAGCAGCGTCACCGCGTAGCCCCGATACGCCAACTCCTCCCCGAGCCCGGCGGCCAGCGACAGCGCGACGAACGCGCGCTTCTCCGCCCGGGTGCGGGGGAGGAGGGCACGCAGGAGCGCGGACTCTTCGATGTGGAAGGCGCCCGCGATCGCCCTGAAGCCGAACATCACCGCCAGACCACCCAGCGTGAGCGCCGCCGACCATGCGAGGGTCCCGGGTCCCGGCGCGGTATCCAGGCCGAGTGCCGTCCATCCACCCCGGACGAGTCCGAGCACCAGGGACGCACCGCCGAGGACGAGAAGAGTGATGGTGGAACTCACGTACATCGGCAGGCGCTCGATCGTGGCGTGGCGCAGCGCGGACAGTTGCGCGAGCGAGAGCGCGGGCAGCACGAGCAGCAGGACGGCGAGCCCGAGCCCGTCCGGCACGGACACCGCGTTCACGCGTCGAGCGCCTCCCGACCGAAGCGCTCGACGGCGGCCAGCGTGTCACGTACGTCGTCCCACGTGGTGTGGTGCGCCATGATGCACAGCCGCAGTGAGTAGACGCCGCGCAGGCGCGTCGACGACATCATGGCCGTGGCGGTCTCGATGACGCGGGCCTGGGCCGCCTCGTTCACGCGCTCGAGCACGTCCTCCGCGAGCCCGCTGCCCTGCGCCCCACCCCCTTGCGGATTGAATCGGAAGCACACCACGCCGAGCGAGGCCGCGCTGAGCATCTCCAGATCGTCGGATTTCTTCACGTACGACGCGGCCCGGTCCGCCAACTCGATCCCGTTGGCCACCGCGCGGCGGAAGGCGGCCATGCCGAACGTCTGCACGGACATCCACACCTTGAGCGCCCGGAACGACCGTGAGAGCTGCAGCCCCCGGTCGCCGAAATTGACGTGCTCCATCCCGAGGCGCGTGTCCTGCAGGTACTCGGGGTGCACGCTGAAGGCATCCTCCAGGTGGCGCACGTCCCGGACCAGCAGGCATCCGGCCTCAAAGGGCTGAAAGAACCACTTGTGCGCGTCGAGCGTGATCGAGTCGGCGCGCTCCAACCCGTGGAACAGTTCCCTGCCGCGCTCCGTGAGCACCGCGAAGCCCCCATACGCCGCGTCGACGTGGAGCCAGATTCCCTGTTCCGCGCAGAAGTCGGCCATGGCGTCGAGGGGGTCGACCGCACCCGTGTTCGTCGCGCCCGCGTTGGCGCACACCGCGATCGGAGTGAAGCCCCGCGCCCGGGCGTCGGCCACGCTCTTGGCCAGGTCGCCCATGCGGATCCGATACGCGTCGTCCGAGGCGACCTTGATCACGCCCTCCGGACGCACGCCCACGATCCGGGCCGCGCGCTCGAGCGCGGAATGGCTCTGGTCGCTCATGAAGACCGCCGGCCGTTCGGGCGCGCCCGCGAACTCCCGGGCGGCCACGAGGGCGTCAAGGCTCGCCGCCGAGCCGCCCGAGGTGAACAGCCCGCCTGCGCCCTGCGGATAGCCCACCCACTCCCGGAACCAGTCGGTCACCACCAACTCGAGCTGGCTCGGGCCGCTCGACCCGAGCCAGGTACCCTGGAAGGTGTTGAAGCCCGAGGCCAGGAAGTCGGCGATCACGCCGGGCCAGGTCGGCGCCGACGGGACGAACGCGAAGAAGCGGGGGTGGTCCACGCGCGCCGCGATCGGCAACACGTCCCGCACCGCGCGCTCCACCACGTCCCGTGCCGGGCTCCCCGCCTCCGGCGCCGGCTCGCGCAGGATGGGCTCGAGCTCCGCCCGGGTCGCCCCCCTCCACGCCGGCTCGCGGGGAAGGTCGTGGATTCGCTCCACCACCCGTTGCGCCGCGTAGGCCGCCAGCTCAAGCATCGCGTCCGGCGACATCGTCAGATCGTGTGGCTCGGGGCCGGGCTTCGCTCCGTCCGCTTCTTCCGTTCGAGCGCTCATATGCGTACTCTTTTCATCATGTCTTCAGGAACAACTACCGGACGGGGTGTCGTCTTCCGCGTGCTCGACGCCATGGATGCCCCCCACATCGGCCGTATTCTACGTCTCCGCCTCCAGGCAGGCGAAGCCCCCTCGATCCGGTCGCTGAAGGGGGCCCGGCTCACCGCGACCGCGCCGGACGGTAGAACGAGCCGCGCCCGCGTGGACGGCTTTGCCGTGTTCGGTGGAAAGCCATCGGACGAGCGCCTTGCCCGGACGGGTCGGATCGACGTTCACGTTCTGGACGAGGAGGGGGACGGACCGATCTCCCTCAAGTGGGAAGTCACGCTCGACGGCTGACGCGCCCGCGTACGCTTCCTCGCCCGACCGTCACGCCGACCGTCACCCCGGTCGCAGTCCCGGCGGTTCCTTGTTGAACGTCTTGACGAACCAGTCCCGGTACGCAGTGGCCTGATCCGGGTGCTCTTTCGCCCACGTGGCGCGCGCCTCACCGAACTCGTCCGGCCTGGCCGTGAAGATGAAGGCGTCCAGATAGCCCGCTCGCTTGGCGTACATCAACTCGTCGAGCGGGCCGTAGGGCTGGGTGTCGAAGACCGTCCGCCCGAGAGTCCAGGCATCCGCGACCCGCGACACGATCGCGCGTTCGAGATCGTAGCCGGT
>JBBSOM010000247.1:0-5182 GCA_038259715.1 Longimicrobiales bacterium | reverse complement strand
TCTCCATCGACACGCGCAAGGCGGACGTCGCACGTGCGGCGTGCCGGGCGGGCGTCGCGGTGGTCAACGACGTGTCCGGGCTGGCCCACGACCCGGGGATGGCGAAGGTCGTTGCGGAGGCGGGGGCGGGAGTCGTGCTCATGCACATGCGTGGAGAGCCGGTCGACATGGCGGAGCAGGCGATCTATGTGGACGTCGTGGCCGCCGTCGTCTCCGAACTGGGGGAAGCGCTGGTCCGGGCGCGTGGCGCCGGGATCGCGGAGGAGGCGATCGTCCTCGACCCTGGCATCGGATTCGCGAAGACGGCGGGGCACTCGCTCGAGCTTCTGGCCAACCTGGAACCGATCCGGCGCCTCGGGTTTCCCGTGCTCGTGGGCCCGAGTCGAAAGAGCTTCATCGGAGCCGTCACGGGGGCCCGGGCGGGCGGGCGCCTACCCGGTACGCTCGCGGCTTGCGTGGCGGCGTACCTTCAGGGGGCGCGGATCTTCCGCGTCCACGATGTCGAGCCCGTCGTGCAGGCGCTGGCCGTCGCCGAGGCCATCGTGCAGGCGCGGCGGAGCGAATGGGAGGAGGCAGCACCGCTTTGAACCCGATTTGGGAGCAGCTCCGCTTCCTGCGGCCGGGTTGGACCGACGTTTTCGAGATCCTCTTCGTCGCGTACCTGCTGTATCGGATCCTGCTGATATTGCAGCGGACCCGCGCGCGCCAGATCCTGCTGGGACTCGTCCTGCTCGCGGTCGCGTACGGTCTGGCACGCCTCTTCGATTTGATCCTGATTCGGTACCTGATGCAGTTCTTCTTCCAATACGGTGCGATTGCCGCGTTGGTCGTCTTCCAGCCCGAACTGCGTGCGGCGCTCGCTCGGCTCGGACAGAGCCGCATGCTCCGGGTCTTCCAGCGTCTGGAGGGGAGCCGCGTCGCCGACGAGGTCGTTGAAGCCGTACAGCGGCTGTCGCGCTCTCGCGTCGGTGCGATCATCGCCGTGGAGCAGGACGTCGGGCTCGACGAGTACGGCGAAACGGGAAGCGCGGTGCATGCGCGTGTGTCCGCGGAGATGATCGCCACGATCTTCACGCCGTACTCCCCGCTCCACGACGGAGCGATCCTCATCCGGGGCGACGTCATCGAAACCGCCGGAGCGATTCTGCCGCTGACGCAGTCTTCCGTGCCGGATCGGTCGCTGGGTACTCGTCATCGCGCGGCGCTGGGGCTCAGCGAGGAAACCGACGCGGTGGTGATCGTGGTCAGCGAGGAGACCGCTCGGATCTCCGTGGCGCTGGGTGGGCGACTCGAGCGCGACGTGGGCCCCGATCGGCTGCGCCAGATTCTGACGGGGACCCTGCACGAGGCGGACACCCCTTTGTCCGCCACGCCGGCCACGGCCTGAGATTCGGTTCTTTGCCCCCGCCGGATCCTTTCCGCACGAAGCGCGTTGACACGTTCGTCCGACCGCCCGTAGATTCTCCGGGTCTATTCTCAGGTCACCGCCCCGCGGGGCGATCCCGAAACCACAGGAGCGGCCTTTCGTGGGCACTCAGTTTCAGCTGCTGACGCTCTTCGCGGATGGCGGGTGGATGATGTATCCGCTCGTTCTCTGCTCCCTCGTCGCGCTCGGTGTGATCATTGCCAAGGCGTGGACGCTCCTTGCTGCCCATCGGGGCTCGGCGCGCGTCATCCAGGACGTCGAAGAATTGGCCGTTGCCGGCAAGATCGACGAGGCCATCCGCCGGGCGGCGTCTACGGCCGGTCCGGCCGCCGCCATCCTGCTCGTCGGCCTGCGGCGCATCAAGACCCGACGTCTCGGCGAGGGTGAGATCGAGAAGGCGGTCGCAACGACCGGCGCGATCGAGCTCGCGTTCCTCGAGCGCGGACTCGTCATTCTCGCGACCGTCGCCAACGTCGCACCGCTGATGGGCTTCCTCGGTACGGTGGCCGGGATGATCCTGGCCTTCGGCGCCATCCAGGAAGCCGGTGACGTGGATCCGACCCTGGTGGCCGGAGGGATCAAGGTGGCGTTGCTGACCACCGCCGCGGGCCTCATCATCGCAATTCCAGTCAACATCGCGTACAACTATTTCGTGACGCGCATCGACCGGCTCATCGCGGACATGGAGCACGGGGCTCAGAAGATCGTCAGCGTGGCATGGGATATGGAAAAGAGCGGCCGTCTCGAGATCGTCAAGACGGCCAAGTAGGAACCTTTCGCGGCCCTCCCAAGTACCTCTGATCAAAGCCGAGGTTCAGAGCAATGCCAGTACTGAAGAAAAAGAAGTCGGGGGTCAGTGACGAGATTCCGACCTCGTCGATGGCCGATATCGCCTTCCTGCTCCTGATCTTCTTCCTCGTCACGACCGTGTTCCCGAAGGACAAGGGACTCTCGATCGTGCTCCCGGAACCGGGGGTAGAGGCGCAGGTCAGTCAGAAGAACATCCTGCACATGATCATCCAGCCGAACGGCACGGTGGTAGTGAAGCGGGGTGAGTCTCAAAACGAGCAGGTGATGCGACCCGAAGAGATCGAAGGGCTGTGGCGTCAGGAAGTGGCGGCCAACCCCAACTTGATCGCGGCCGTGAAGACGCACCCGGACGCGCCGTACAAGGACATGCTCGCCGTTCTGGACGCGCTGCATATGGCCAACGCCGAGCGCATCTCTCTTCAGATGCTGGAGAATTGACGGATGGCGAAGAAGGGTGGTTTCGAGAAGCGGTCCAAGGCGTCTGCGGAGGTCCCGTCTTCGTCGCTGGCGGACATCGCGTTCCTTCTCCTGATCTTCTTCATGGTCACGACGGTATTCCCGTCGGACCGTGAGCGCCCGATCGCCTGGCCTGAGGCCCAAGCGGCCCAGAAGATCGACGAGAAGAAGAAGAACATCCTGAATCTCTGGATTCAGAAGGACGGCAAGGTCTTCATGAACGACCAGGAGTACCAGATGGGACAGGTCCATCAGGTGGTCGCGCCGTTGTATGCCAGTTCGGATCGCGCGCTGGTCATCTCGATCCGCGGCGATCGGGACACGCCGTACCACTTCATGGATCAGCTTCAGAAGGAGTTGGTGTCCGCCGGAGTGGTGCGCGTGGTGTTCGCAACGCAGCTCGAGCAGCGAATGCAGAGGGAGAGACGATGAGCGCAGCTGAAGCAGTACCCGTCATGGAAACCGAACCGACCGCGAACGACCGTCTCAAGGACTCGTTCTCGGGTTGGTTCTGGGGTTCCATGGTCGTGGCCACGGTGGTGCACTTCGCCGTGTTCGCCTTCTGGCCCGACTTGACGGCCGCGGACATGTCGTTCACGACCGCGGAGATCACGGCGGTCGAGCTCCCGCCGGAGATCGAGATTCCGCCGCCGCCGAAGGCCATTGCCCGTCCGGCGACGCCCGTGATCGCCTCGGCCGACATCGAGGAGGACATCACGATCGCTCCGACGACCTTCGAGGAAAATCCGGTGGAGGACCTTCCGCCGCCGCCGGCGGAGAAGGCTCAGGACCTCTCTGCGGCTCCGACGTTCACGCCGTTCACGGTGGCTCCGTCCATCCAGAACCGGTCCGAAGTGATCAAGGCCATGGAGCGCGAATACCCGCCCTTGCTGCGTGACGCGGGCATCGGTGGGACGGTGAAGGTGTACTTCTTCATCGACGAGACCGGAGTGGTGAAGGACAAGCGGATCGATCAGAGTTCCGGACATCAGGCGCTGGACGACGCCGCGCTGAAGGTGGCAGACGTGTACAGGTTCTCGCCGGCCCTGAACCGCGACAAGAAGGTGCCGGTCTGGGTATCGTTCCCGATTACCTTCCAGGTTCGGTAGTACGGAGCCCGGGAGTCCCGCTCGACCAGGAGGACCCCGCCGGAGCTTCGGCGGGGTCCTCTTTTGTATTTGTCCGTGAGGTGACGTGCGCCTGTGAAGCGACATGCCGAGGAGTTGGAATTGCGCGCCACGTACGAGACGCGTCTGGCCGGGACGCTGCCCCGTGTCCGCGACCGCGTGGGTGACGCGGCCAAAGCCGTGGGTCGAGATCCCTCCACGGTACGGCTTGTCGCGGTCACGAAAGGGCACCCGCTGGAAGCGCTGGAGGCGGCGCTTGCCGCCGGGCTCCGTGACCTGGGCGAGAATCGTGTGGAGGAGATGGAGGAGAAGGTCGCGCGGCTGGGGCGGGACGCGGCGGCCTGGCACATGATCGGGCACATCCAGAGCCGCAAGGCGTCGAGAGCCATCGTCGTCGCGGACCTGATCCATTCGGTCGATACGCTCAAGCTGGCAGAGCGGATTTCCAGAGCCGCAATGGAGGCGGAGCGGGACGTGCGCATTCTGGCTCAGGTGAACACGTCGGGTGAGGACAGCAAGAGTGGGTTCGACACGGAGCGTGCGGCGGAGCAGATTCACCGGATGGCGGAACTCCCTCGCATCCATGTGGAAGGCCTGATGACCATGGCCCCTTTCGTGGATGACGAAGCCGTCATTTCGTCCGCGTTCAGACGTCTGCGTGAGACCGCGGACCGCGTTCGCCGCCTCGACCCCCGGGTCGGGCCGGAGTTGTCCATGGGCATGACGAATGACCTCGAGATCGCCGTCCGGGAAGGGAGCACGATGGTCCGGATCGGCACCGCACTCTTCGGAGAAAGGGTTCCATGATCGATCTCACACCACTCGACGTCCGGAACAAGCGCGGCGACTTCCGGAGGGTCTTCCGGGGCTACGCCAGTCAGGAAGTCGATACCTTTCTCGAGCTTGTGGCCGAACGCATGGCGGTCCTCGTGCGCGAGATCCTCCAACTCCGTGAACGCTCCAACGACCTGGACCAACAGGTCACCGCCCAGAGTGGTCGGGAGCGGGCCGTCCAGGAAGCGCTCGTCACGGCGCAGGAGTTCCGTACCGAACTCCGCGGCCAGGCCCAACGTGAAGCGGACCTGATCATCCAGGAGGCGCAGGCGGAGGGGCGCAGCCTGCGCGCCGAAGCGGAGGCCGAGGTGCGCATGATGCTGCGCGACGCCGAACGGCGTCTGGAGCAGGGCAAGGACGGACTCGAGGAGATGGAGCGGCGGCGGCACCGGTTCCTCAAGGCATTCCGCCTGCTCCTCGAACGCGAGCTGGATGTGGTCGAAGTGGAGGAGGGGAGGGCGCCGCTCGAGGACCAGGCCATCGACCTCGACCTCGGGGGTGGGCGTTACGGCTCCTCGGCGGCCGTCGG
>JBBSOM010000246.1:0-5184 GCA_038259715.1 Longimicrobiales bacterium | reverse complement strand
TACCCCTTCAACTGGGTGCTCAGGATACCGAAGATCTCGGGCATGTTCGTGGTCGGCCGACCGTCACCGCGCTCGGCCATGGCCATGACGTTCGCGAGCCGGTTGTTGACCCGAATCGGGAAGTTGAGCGGGTCCTGGCCACTCCGGTTCTTGACCTGGTAGATGTCACCCTCCACGTCGGAGGCGTTCGTGTCCAGGCGGTCACCGGCGTCGTGCAGTTTGGCATCGTCGCTCTTCGCGTACCGGTCCTCGAGCTGCTTCTTCACGTTGCGGATGGCGATGACGGCCTCGTTCGCTTCCGTGACTTTGTCCCGCACCATGCGGCTGAACTCGTACTGCGCGTGCAGGTCCGCGTCGCTTACGTCCGTAATCCACGGATTGCGACGCACCGTGAGTGGCGCGGTGGCGGTCTGGCCATCCGCCGTAACGCGCACCGTGTACCGGCCTGGAGGCACGACCGGACCGGCCGTGCGCGCGCCCCAGAAGATCAGGCTGTCGAACGTCACGTACGGCTCGGCCTGCAGGTTCCAGGCGAGCTTGTTGAGCCCCGCCTTCACCGGCATGGACGGGCCGCCCCCGAAGCGCCGCCGCTCCCGGCCGGCCGCGGTCGTGTCCGGAGTCGTGGTGTCGGGCTCGATTGTGCGCAGCACCGCTCCCACGGAGTCGAGGATCTCGACCTTGCCGGTCCCGGGGGCATTCTTCGTCCACCAGGACAGCTCGACATCGGGGCCCGAGCGTGTCGCCATCGGCGGCGTGAACACCTGGAGGTTCTGGGCCACGGTGTTCGAAGCGGCCTGACGGAGAGGCGCGATGTTGTCGAGCACCCAGAAGCCACGCCCGTGTGAGGCGATGACCAGTTCGTTCTTCTCGACCACCAGATCCACGACCGGCAGATCGGGCATGTTGAGCGTCAGGTCCTGCCAGTGGTCCCCGTCGTCATACGAGATGAAGGCCCCGTGCTGCGTCCCAGCGTACAACAGCCCCTGGCGGTCAGGGTCTTCCCGCACCGCGTGCACGTAGCCACGGATGCCGTCCACGGTCTTCGTCCAGGTCTGACCGTAGTCCTTCGTGCGGTAGATGTAGGGAGCCCGGTCGTTGAGGAGGGGCCGCTTCACCGCGACGTAGGCGGCTCCGTCGTTGAACGACGACGCGTCGATCTGGCTGACGCGCCCGAAGTCGGGCATGTCCTTGGGCGTGACGTTCGTCCAGGTCTTCCCACCGTCCTTCGTGACGTGGATGAGCCCGTCGTCCGAGCCGGCCCAGATCACGTTCATGTTCTTCTTGCCCGGAGCGAGCGCAAAGATGGTGGCGTACACCTCGGGCCCATTCATGTCGTGCGTGATCGGCCCACCCGACTCCTGCAGGGTCGTCGGGTCGTGACGGGTCAGGTCGTCGCTCAGCTTGTTCCACGTCTTCCCGCCGTCCGGGCTGCTCCAAACGTGCTGGGAAGAGACGTAGAGCGTCTTGTGGTCCACCGGACTGAAGAGGATCGGGAACGTCCACTGCCAACGCTCGCGGATCTCCTTCGAAGGCTCGCCTGAGTAGAACCATGGGTAGGGGTTCACCTCGCGGTGGATGTTCAGCTCCCGGTCGTACTTGTCGACGTATCCGCCGTTGTTCGCGCCCGAGTAGAAGAGCATCAGGTTGTTCGGATCGGGCGCGATGTAGCCGGGCTCGCCGCCGCCCACCTGATACGCCTGCGCCATGCCGCCCGACGTAGGATCACGGTTTCCGTCGTCGTCGTCTCCGAAGCCCCGTCCGCCACCGCGGTTCCAGTCGAAGGGGATGCACAGGGTGCTGTTGTCCTGCTGGGCGCCGCACACGTGGAAAGGGATGTGCGCCGTGGTGGCCACGTGGTAGAACTGCGGCGTGGGAAAGTCCTGGTCCGTCCAGGTCTTGCCCGTGTCGACCGACACGGCGCCCCCGCCGTCGTTGGCCACGACGACGTGCGTGGCATCGTCCGGATCGATCCAGAAATCGTGGAAGTCGCCGTGGGTGCCGCCAAGGCTCTCGATGGTCTTGCCCGCGTCGGTGGACCGGTAGAGTGACGTGTTCTCCATGTAGACCACGTCCGCATCCTTTGTGTCCGCAAACACGTTCGTGTAGTAGAACGCCCGCTGACGGATGCGCCGGTCGTCGTTCATGAGCTTCCACGTCGCGCCTGCATCGTCGCTCACGAAAAGACCGCCGTTGTCGTTCTCGACCAGCGCGTACACACGGTTCGAGTTGACGCGTGACACCGAGACGCCGATGCGGCCGACGAGCCCTTCCTGGGGAAGGCCGGGGTTCCGCGTGATCTCGGTCCAGTGCTCGCCGCCGTCCGTGCTCTTGAACAGTCCGCTGCCGGGACCACCGCTCGACATCTGGTATTCCTTCCGGAAGGCCTGCCAGAGCGCCGCGTACATCACGTCGGGATGGTTGCGGTCGATGGAGATGTCGATGCCACCCGTCTTTCCGTCACGGAACAGCACCTGCCGCCAGGTCCGGCCCCCATCGGTGCTCTTGTAGATGCCCCGCTCCTGGCTGTCCACGCTGTACTGGCCGAACACCGCGGCGAAGGCGATGTCCGGGTTCGTCGGGTGGATGCGGATCTTGGAAATCGCGTCGACGTCGTTGAAGCCCACGTGCGCCCACGTCTTGCCGGCGTCGGAACTGCGGTAGATCCCGTCGCCCGGCATGATGTTGCCGCGGATCGCGGACTCCCCCATGCCGATCAGAACCAGGTCGGGGTTGGTCTCGCTGACCGCCACCGCACCCACCGAGGCGCTGGTGACCTGACCGTCGGTCACCGGCTTCCATGTCTCGCCGGCGTCGGTGGTCTTCCAGAGGCCGCCCCCCACGGCGCCGAAATACGCGACCTTCGGCTGCCCACGGACACCGGTGGCGGCGATAGAGCGCCCGCCCCGATCCGGCCCGATGTTACGCCAACTGAAGCCGGACAGAAAGGTGGAATCGAGGGTGAGAGGGCCGGACGGCATCTGCGCGCGCGCTGGGGTCGAGACGGCGAGCAACGCGAGAGTGAGGGCGGCTGAAAGCGAGAACGCTGGTAGGAATCGCGTCGGCGACATGGCTGCAACCTGTGCGGGTCATGGAACGTACGGCGGCTTCGAAAAGTACGAACGATCGAGCACTGACGCACGAGGGGTCGTCGGGCGGGTCGCGGTAGGCAGCCACGATGGCGGCAACGCTACTCTAGACTCCGAGTGTAATCGGCCCTACCATGGTGGCCGCTCCGGTGCGACTGTTCGCGCGTGCATCGTCGTCCCGGAGTGTTTTCCGTGGAAACACGGCGCACGACTCACTGTAGAACCATAGGTCCACGACTTCCGCTACGAGGGCGGCGGTCCGGATCGAAGACCCCCCCGATGGGAGGCACCAACCATGCTCCGACGGCTCCAGTTCACGCTCATCTGCACCGCGACGGCGTTCTTCGCCGTTCCGGCCGCGCACGCCCACGCGCAGGAGCGGTTCCGGGTGCTCGTTCCCGACTTCCAGCCCACCGAGGGCGCGGACAAGAAGTTCGGGGAAGAAGCCGCGAAGGATCTCCGGGAACTCATCAACACGCTCGCGACACACCAATCGATCGACAAGAAGGACATCGAGCAGAGCGTCAAGAAGTTCAAGATGAAGATGGAGGACCTGGACTGCGTCAAGACCCGTCAACTCGCGGCCCAGATCAACGCTCAGGTGGCGTTGTGCGCCTCCTACTCGGGCCCCAAAGACGCCTACAAGGTGACGGCGCAGTTCTTTGATGTCGGTTCCGGCGAGTCGTTCGACGTGGACCCGACCACGGTCGGCGAAAAAGACGACAAGGCTGCGGCGAAGCACATCTTCGACAGCTTCGACAAGTACCAGAGCCAGGTCCGGGCGGCCGCCATCTGCCAGGACTACGCCGGCAGCCAGCAGTGGGATGCGGCGCTCCGCAACTGCGACGAGGCGCTGGCGCTGAATCCCAACGCCATCGGCACACGGTACCTGAAGGCGCACATCCTCTACGACTCGGACAAATACCCCGAGGCGTTGGTGGAGCTCAAGAAGGTGCTCGAGTTGAACCAGTTCCATGAGGACGCGCTCCAGTTGGCCGGGTACATCTCGGCCACGCAGGGTGACGATGAGAACGCGCTCAAGTACTACTCGCAGTACCTGGAGTTGAATCCGGGCAGCGCCGCGGTGCGGATGAAGATCGCGTACGATCTCGCACAGGCGGGTGACCCGCGCGGCGCAATGCAGCTCATTCAGGAAGGCCTCAAGGTTGACCCCGAGAACGTCGACCTGCTCGAGCAGTTCGGTGGGTTCGCGTTCGCGGCGGGCAACAACGCGAACTCCGCGGCCGCAGCCGACAGCACACAGGACAACTCCGCAGCCGACAGCACACAGGACCACTCCGCCAGCACGACGATCTCTCCGGAGGCCGCCGACTACTACCGCCAGGCGATCGACGCCTACAAGAAGGTCTTCGCCGCCAAGGGTGCCGACACGCCCGTCAGCGAGTTGCGCAGCATCATTGCCGCGTACATCCAGCTCGGGCAGACGGAGGACGCCATCTCGATGGCATCGGAGGTCCTGAAGACCCACCCGCAGGAGGCCGCGATCTGGTCGATGTACGCCGACGCGCTCCAGCGGACGGGCAAACTGACCGAGGCCACCACCGCGCTCGACAAGGCCATCGAGATCGACCCGTCCAACACCACGTACGCTCTTCGCAAGAGCAAGTGGCTGGTCGACGCAGGGCGCATCGACGAGGCCGTCGCGTCGCTGAAGGCGCTTGCGACAGCGGATCCGACGCAGGCCGACGGCGCCGCACGCATGCTTTTCGCCGACGCGTATGCCAAGGGTGTCCAGAAGAGCAACTACGACTACGCGGTGAAGGTCATCGCGGCGGCGAAAGGGATCCCGGGTATCGGGACGCCGCTCATGCAGCAACTCAACTTCTGGCACGGCTACAGCCTCTATCAGGGGGCGCTCGAGGAGCAGAAGCCCTCGACGCTCGCCACCGCCAAGGCCACGCTGCCCAAGTTCCAGCAAGCGCTCAAGCTGTTGCAGCAGGTCGGGGACTACCCCAAGACCGTGAACGTCAACATGGAACAGTTCATGACGGGCGTGAATACGTACATCGAGATCCAGGAAGCGATCATCAAGCGGGGTCGCTAGCATCGGACGAGGTGCGGCTGCGGGCAGCGGCCC
>JBBSOM010000245.1:0-5191 GCA_038259715.1 Longimicrobiales bacterium | reverse complement strand
GAAGAGTTCCGCACGGCGCTGGACAAGGTCATAGACCGGTTGTCGCGTCGGTTGAAGCGACGCAGGGCCTCTGAAATCAGCCATCAGGGGCCCAGCCTGGCCGAAGGCATGGCCGGCTGATCCCTCCCAACCCACACGCACGTGAGCCGACAAGACCGCAACTCGAACGCAGGCAGCGGTAAGTACATCACGGTCCAGGAGATCCTGGACGTGAAGCGCGAGACCCTCGGACTCGAGTTGCTCACGCCCGGAGTGTCGCTGGACCGCCGGGCGTCGGACCCGGACGTGTCCAGCCCGGGCCTCGCGCTGGCGGGCTACACGGCTCGCGTCCCCGAAGGGCGGATGTGGGTCTTCGGCGAGACCGAGATGAGCTACCTGGCCGCGCTGCCGCGCGAGCAGGCATGCGAACATCTGGAGCGTCTGTGCTCGTTCGACGTCCCGGCGATCTTCGTGACCAAAGGCCAACGTGTACCTCAGGACTTCCTGGACGTGGCGACAGCTAAGGGCGTCCCGGTCATCCTGTGCCATCGGACCACGAAAGCCGTATACGAGCGGCTCAAGCCGTATGTGGAGGCCGCACTCGCACCCTCGACCCACTTGCACGGCTCCCTCGCGGACGTGTACGGCATTGGCCTTCTCTTCGTGGGGGAGAGCGGCGTCGGCAAGAGCGAGTGCGTGCTCGATCTGGTCGAACGGGGCCACCGACTGGTGGCCGACGATCTGGTGCTTGCGTCGCGCCGCGGGAACGACATCCTGATCGGGAGGGGGCACGAACTGCAGCGCCACCACATGGAGATCCGGGGTGTCGGCATCATCGACATTCCGACGCTCTTCGGCGTACGCTCGATCCGACAGCAGAAGCGGATCGAGGTCGTGGTCCGGCTCGAGTTGTGGGATGGCCAGAGCAGCTACTCACGTACCGGACTCGAGGAGGATGAAGCCGAGATCCTGGACGTCCGCATACCTCGCGTCACCGTGCCCCTGAACCCGGGCAAGAACATCACGGTGATCTCCGAGGTCGTGGCGATGAACCACCTTCTGAGATACGCGGGGGTGCATTCGGCGGAGGCGTTCGATCAGCGCATCCGGGATAGCATGCAGCCCGTTCGACAGTACCTGGAGCAGGACTATGAGTGACGCTCCGCTCGTTCGGGGGATCGTGGTGGCGCACGGGAACATGGCGCAGGGCCTGGTCGAGGCCGTGCGGCGCATCACAGGTACCCAGGCGGACGCCCTCACGCCGATCTCGAACGATGGCCAGGGTCCCGAGCAACTTCGCGAACAGATCGAAACCCTCTGCGGCTGCGATCCCGTCGTGGTCTTCGCGGACCTCGTCAGCGGCAGTTGCGGCATGGCCGCCGCGATCAGCTGCAAGGAACCCGGAACCCGGATCGTCCTTTGTGGCGTGAACCTTCCGATCCTCCTGGACTTCGTCTTCCACCGTGACGTTCCGCTCGACGAACTCGTTCCGCGGCTCGTGTCCAAGGGACGGGAAGGAATCCGCTCGCTGCCCCAGTCCGGCTGAGCCGGGCCAACGATGCCCATCCTCCTCTACCGCGTCGACGAACGCCTGATCCACGGGCAGGTGGTGCTGGCCTGGGGGACCGAGCTTCGAGCCGAACGCTACCTCGTGGTGGACGATGAGTTGGCGGGGAGCGCGTGGGAGCAGGAATTGTACCGCCTGGGGGCCGGGGAAGCCGAAGCCGTCTTTACGACCGTCGAGGAGGCGCGGAACCGTTTGCCGGAGTGGCGCGAGGCACCGGCACACGCCATCCTACTCACGCGAGACGTGCGTACGATGCTGCGCCTCGCCCGGGGAGGTCTCCTGCGCGGATGCAAGGTCAACCTCGGTGGCCGGCACCACGGGCCCGGACGGGACGAAGTGCTGAGTTACCTGCACCTGAGCGCGGACGACCGCGACGCACTGATCGCCCTCGAAGTGGAGGAGGGCGTCGACGTCTCGGCCCGGGACCTTCCGGACGCGCACAAGGTTCCTCTCAGATCATTGCTGGGGTCGTGATGGACTACCTGTGGATCAGCCTGGTCGGAGGTGTGCTTGCGCTGGACGCCACGTCGGTGGGACAGTTCATGGTGTCGCGCCCCCTGGTCGCCGGCGCCGTGAGCGGATGGCTTCTCGGCGATCCCGCCACCGGACTCGTGGTCGGCGTCTTGCTGGAACTCTACCTGCTCGTCTCCTTCCCGACCGGTGGGGCCCGATTTCCCGAGGGAGCCACCGCGACCGTGGTCGCCGTCGCGTCCGCCACGGCAGTCGATGCGCAGGGTGCGATCCCGATCGGTATCGCCGTCGGTTTGATCTGGGGCCAGATCGGGGGCTTCACCATCGATCTCCTGCGCCGGGCGAACGGTCGCCTGGTCCCCGAGCCGGGCGAGGGACATCCTGAGCGGATCGTCACGATGCACCTTGCCGCCCTCGGCATGGACTTCCTCCGCGGCACGCTCGTGACCTTCACGGGAGCGGTGGTGGGCCGTGTCGCCGTGCGCACGCTGGCTACGGGGTGGCCGCTCGACGCACCGGACACGCTGGGGCTGCTCATGGTCGGCGGTGCCGTCTCCGCCGGTATCCTGCTGCGGAGTCTCGGTGGCTTCCGCCGCCGCAAGGTGCTTTTTGCCGCCGGACTCGCGCTCGGGCTGGTGGGAGCGCGATTCCTGTGAGCGCCGCGCTCCCCCGGGGTACACTCGCCTCCACCTTCGCCCGCTCGTTCCTGATCCAGGCCTCCTGGAACTACCACACCATGCTCGGATCGGGCTTCGCGTTCGCGATGCTCCCCGCGCTCCGGCGGATCTTCCAGGGCAACCCGAAGGCCTTCGAGGACTCGGTCGAACGGCATCTTGAGCACTTCAACGCCCACCCGTACCTCTCGACCGTGGCGCTCGGGGCGGCGATACGCCAGGAGGTCGACCGGGAGGATGCGGAGTCCGTTCGTCGCTTCAAGACCGCGGTACGCGGACCGCTGGGTGGCGTCGGGGACGCGCTCGTGTGGGCCGCCTGGCTCCCGGCCGTCTCGATTTCGGCCCTGGTGCTCTTCTGGCTCGGCGCACCCGGTTGGGTCTGCGTTCTCGTGTTTCTGGTCGTGTACAACGCCGGTCACCTCGGGCTGCGCGCTTGGGGATTCCACGCGGGCTTGAGCGAGGGCCGAGACGTCGCTCGCTCGCTTGTCCGAGCCTCTTTCAGCCTGTGGACCGAACGCGTCCGGGCCGCCGCGGCTCTTCTGCTCGGCCTGCTCGTCGGCGTTCTGCTGGGGTCCGACGCGGGCCTCGCGGAATCCGGCGTCGTCTGGGGCACCCTCGCGACCGCGGCGTTCATCGGCGGAGTTCTGGTAGGCCACCGACTGTGGCGTCCCGCCGCGGTCGCCGTGGCCGCGACCGTCGCCCTCCTCGCCACGTGGGGGTGGGTGGGATGACCGCGGAGGGTGAAGTGGAGCGGGAGGTCCGGATCGTGAACCGTGCGGGAATGCACGCACGTCCTGCCGCCGAGTTCGTGAAGACGGCCGGCCGGTTCAAGGCGGAAATCACCGTCGAGAAAGACGGCCTCGAGGTCAACGGCAAGAGCATCATGGGTGTTTTGATGCTCGCTGCCGAACAGGGAAGCCGGCTGCGCCTGGTGGCGCGCGGACACGATGCGAACGAGGCGCTCGATGCTTTGGGCGATCTCGTCGGCCGCGGCTTCGAGGAGGCGTAGATGTCGGTGATCCTGGACGGCACACCGGCTTCGGAGGGCATCGCCTCGGGCTCCGTCTTCCTACTGCGTTGGGGTGTTCCGGTGGTACCCCACGAGGCCGTTGCCGCCGAGGCGGTCGAAGGCGAACTCGTGCGCTTTCACGATGCGCTCGAGTGGGCCAAGGAGCGCATCCGCGAGGTGCAGGGGATGACGCAGGAGCGCCTCGGAGCCATGGAGGCGCGCATCTTCGATCCGCAGCTCCTGATGCTGGAGGACCCGGAGGTCGTCGCCGGCACCACACGATACATCCGGGAGAATCGGCTCACGGCCCAGCGCGCGTTCGAGTGGCGGATGCTCGAACTGCACGCGATGTGGAGTCGCACGTCACAGCCCATGGTGCTCGACCGTCTGAACGACCTCGAGGACCTGATGATCCGGGTGTTGAACCGGCTGCTTGGACACCACGATCCGTCCGACCTGGCCCGATCGCGGGAAGGTGTCATCGCGGTGGCCCGGAACCTGACGCCGAGTCTGACCGTGCACCTCGACCCCAAGCACGTGCTCGGGCTCGCGACCGACCTGGGCACCCGCACGGCCCACTGGGCCATCCTGGCGCGCTCGCTCGGGATCCCCGCCGTGGTGGGCCTGGGTCGTGTCACCCAGGTGGCCAAGGAAGGGCAGGAGGCCATCCTGGATGGCCGCATCGGGCGGATCGTGCTCGGACCGGACGAGTCGGACAAGAAGGCATTCCGGGCGCGGCGGGTGAGCCTCAGGCGCTGGCAGGAGGAGGCTGCCGACCTCGCCGACATGGAATCGGTCACCGCGGACGGCCAGCCCGTGGCGCTTCGCGCGAACCTCGACCTTCCGGCCGACGCGGCCCAGGCGCGCGCGCAAGGAGCGGACGGGGTCGGGCTCTTCCGGACGGAGTTCCTGGTGGTCGGGCGCAATACCATGCCGGGCGAACAAGAGCAATACGAAGCGTACCGGAGCGTGGCGGAGGCCTTTCCGAACGGGTCCGTCTACATCCGGACCTTCGACCTGGGCGGGGACAAATTTCCGATCTTCCTGCATATGCCACAGGAGGAAAACCCCTTCCTGGGTTGGCGCGCGATCCGCGTTTGTCTGGATGAACCCGAGTTGTTCCGTACGCAACTCCGGGCTCTGCTGCGGGCGACGGTGCACGGGGACGTGCGCATCATGCTCCCGCTCGTCAACGACGTGGACGAAATCCGTCAGGTGCGCGCGCTCCTCCAGGAGGAGGAGGCTGCGCTCAAGGCCGAGGGGATCCCTTTCAACTCCGGGTACAAACTGGGAATCATGATCGAGACGCCCGCCGCCGCGCTGGACGCGGGCGAACTCGCACGCTACAGCGACTTCTTCTCCATCGGAACCAACGACCTCATCCAGTACACCCTGGCGGTGGACCGCACCAACGCGCGAATTGCCAAGCTGTACAATCCATTCCACCCGGCCGTCGTCCGCCAGATCCACTCGGTTGCGACGGTGGGGCGG
>JBBSOM010000244.1:0-5210 GCA_038259715.1 Longimicrobiales bacterium | reverse complement strand
GTACCTGGTCACGCGCGACACGCTCACCGGCACAGGTCAACTCCCGAAATTCGCCGACGAATCGTACCTGGTCGAGAGGGACGATCTCTGGCTGATCCCGACGGCTGAGGTGCCGGTTACCAACCTTCACCGGGACGAGCTGCTCGGGGCGGACGACCTCCCGGTCAAGTACACCGCCTACTCGCCCTGTTTCCGCCGTGAGGCGGGCGCCGCCGGCAAAGACACGCGCGGGTTATTGAGGGTGCACCAGTTCGACAAGGTGGAGTTGGTGCGCTACGAACTGCCGGCTCGGAGCCGGGTGGCCCTCGAGGAAATGACCCGTGAAGCCGAGACGCTGCTGGAGCGGCTGGGACTGCACTACCGACGCGTGCAACTCGCGGCGGGGGATCTCGGATTCAGCAGTGCGATGACGTATGACCTCGAGGTCTGGGCGCCGGGCGTGAAGCGGTGGCTCGAGGTGTCGAGTTGCTCGGTGTTCACCGACTACCAGGCGAGGCGAGCCAACCTGCGCTTTCGACCCTCGCAGGGAGAAAAGCCCGAGTTCGTGCATACCCTGAACGGATCGGCGCTCGCGCTGCCTCGAGTGATGGCCGCGATTCTGGAGACGTACCAGGACGGGGACAGCGGGGTCGTGATGCCCGAGCCTCTGCGGCCCTACCTCGGCCTGGACCGCTTGAGCGCGCCGGCGTAGCCCGGCGATCGTCTCGGGGTTCATGCTGCGCATCAAATGGCCCATCGCGCTGGCGACACTCTTCGTCGTCCTGCTGGGCTGGTACATCGTCTACACCCAGCAGATCTATCGCGCCCTCCAGGCCGATGCGGAGACGTTGACGCAGATCTTCTCCAGGGTTCAGGAGGGGTTGGCGGATCCCGACCCGGCCGCTGCGGACGCGGCACTGTACAGCTTGCAGACCCTCATCCGGGAGTCGGGCGTCCCCCTGGTGCTGACGGGGCCGGCGGACACGATCCTGAACGCCGAGAATGTGCCATTCGAGGTGGACCTGACCACGCCGGAAGGACAGGAGCGGATGCGGGGGTACGTGCGGCGGCTCGACGCGCGCCACGCGCCCGTGGGCGACCCGAGCGTTCAGCATCTCCATTTCGGCGACACCCCGGAGGTGAGCCGACTGCGCTGGATTCCGGGGCTGCTGGTGGGAGGACTCCTGCTCACCACTCTCCTCGGCTTCGCCATGATCCGGACACAACGCAGGGCGGAGAGCGAGCGCGCCTGGACATCGATGGCTCGCGAGTTGGCGCACCAGCTTGGGACCCCCCTGTCCTCCCTCCAGGGGTGGCTGGAGGTCCTCAAGTTGCCCAAACGGGAACGTCCGACTCTCCTGGCGGATGCGGACGTTGCCGAAGCCATCGAGGAAGACCTGGAACGGCTGGAGCGGATCAGCCATCGTTTCGAACTCATCGGCCGCGAGCCCGAACTCGAGAGTCTGTCCCTACCCAGGGTCGTTCGCGACCTGGAGCGCTATTTGGCCGCCCGACTTCCCCGGCTAGGTAAAGGGGTCGAGTTGATCGTGGACGTGCCGGATACGCTCCCGCCCGTGCAGGCCAATGAAGTGCTGCTCATGTGGGCGCTCGAGAATGTCGTCAAAAACGCGCTCGACGCGTTGGCAGGGCGGGGCGGTCGGATCTCGATCTACGCGCGCGAGGTCGGCGGCGGGCAGGTGAGTCTACGGATCCGCGACAGTGGACCCGGCGTGGATCCCCAGATCCGCGATCGGATCTTCGAGCCGGGCGTGAGTAGCAAGTCGGGGGGATGGGGCGTGGGTCTCGCGCTCTCCCGCCGAATCGTCGAAGGTGTGCACCAGGGCCGGATCGAGCTTCTGGAAAGCACCGAAGGAACCACATTCCAGATCCGATTGCCCACGGCCGATGTCTGAACCGACCTCCCTGTTCGACGACGCGTCCCACCTGGAGGGTCTGAATCCTGAGCAGAAGCAGGCCACCGAGCACTTCGAGGGACCCATCCTGGTCCTCGCGGGTGCCGGCTCCGGCAAGACCCGCGTCCTCACCGCCCGCATCTGCCATCTCATCCGCCGACACGGCGTGGCGCCGGATCGGATCCTCGCGGTGACCTTCACGAACAAGGCGGCGGGTGAAATGCGGGAGCGCATCGCACGGCTGCTCGGGGCCGCGCCGAGCGGGATGTGGGTCGGAACCTTCCACGCCATCGGGGCGCGCATCCTTCGCCGTCACGCGGACCGCCTGGGATGGGACCGGACGTTCTCGATCTTCGACGCCGAACAGTCCCTGCGGCTGATCAAAAGCGTCGAGGAGCGCGTGGGCCTCGACCCGAAGCGCTGGAGCCCGAAGGCGCTCCGCTCCGAGGTGAGCAACGCCAAGAATCAGCTCATCACCGCAGAGCAGTTCGTCAAGGACACCGAAGGCTCCTTCGACCTGTTCGTGCGCAATGTCGGAAAGGTGTTCGGGCCGTACCAGCAGGCGCTGCACGACCAGAATGCCTTCGACTTCGACGATCTGCTGGCGAAGCCGGTCGAGCTCTTCGAACAGAATCCCGAGTTGCTCGCACGATACCGGGAGCGTTTCTCGTTCGTGCTGGTCGACGAATACCAGGACACGAACCGCGCGCAGTTCCGCTTCCTCGAGTTGTTGGCCGCCGACCATTCGAACCTCATGGTGGTGGGGGATGACGACCAGTCGATCTACGGTTGGCGCGGCGCGGACATCCGGAACATCCTCGACTTCGAGACGACATTTCCGGGCGCGGAGGTTGTCCGGCTCGAACAGAACTACCGCTCGACGGCCAAGATCCTCGACGCGGCGAACGCGGTCATCTCGGAGAACGTCCACCGGAAGGGCAAGACGCTGCGTACGGACCGCGCCGGCGGCGAGGCTCTCACCCTCGTCCAGACGTTCGACGAAGGGGATGAGGCCCGCTGGATCGTCGGCGACATCCAGGAACGGTTCCACGACACCACCGCACCTCAATACCGTTCCTTCGCGATACTCTACCGCACCAATGCGCAGGCACGAGCACTCGAGGACGCCTTCCGGCGCCAAGGCGTGCCGTATCAGGTGGTCGGCGGCGTCCGCTTCTACGAGCGGCGTGAGATTCTCGATGTGCTCGGCTACTTGCGTCTTATCTCGAACCCGAGGGACGCGGGCGCCTTCGAGCGCGTGGTGAACTATCCGCGACGCGGCATCGGCATGGCGTCGCAGGAGCGCCTCGCCGAGTGGGCCCAGGCGGTCGGGCTTACGCTGCTCGAGGCGGCGGCCCGCGCCGATGAAGCTCCCGACGTCCCGGCGGGGGGGCAGCGGGGCTTCAAGAAGTTCGCCGCCCTCATCCAGAAGTACTCGGTGCGCGCCGCCCAGGCTCGCGTCGGCGTGCTGCTCGAGGAACTCGTCGAGGAGCTGGACCTGGCTCGACACTTGATGGACGAGGGTCCAGATGGAGAGGACAGGGCGCGCAACGTGGCCGAACTGATCGCCGGCGCGCTGGACTTCGACGCGGAGCTGGTCGGGTCGACCGACACCGAAGAGGTCGACGGCTTCACGGAACTGGACTTGTTCCTGCAGCAGGTGGCGCTGGTCGCGGACGTCGACAAGCTCGACCCCGAGGCCGACTCGGTCACGCTCATGACCCTGCACAACGCCAAGGGCCTCGAGTTCCCGGTGGTGTACATCGCGGGCCTCGAGGACGGGCTCTTCCCACTCAGCCGGGCCTACGATGACCCGGACACCCTGGAGGAGGAGCGAAGGCTCTTCTACGTCGGGATCACCCGTGCCGAGGACAAGCTCAACATGACCTGGGCGCGGCAACGTCGACGCGCGGGAGACTTCACCTACGGCACGCTGTCCTCGTTCGTCGACGCGATTCCCGCCGAGTTGCGCGAAGAACGCCTCAGCGAACGGCTCCGCCTCGCTGCCTCTTCGACGCCGCATCGCGACCGGCGCCGCTCCTTCAGTCACCAGGACAGCGGCTACCCGGAGCAACACTACGAGCCCGACCCGGAGCCGGACATGCTGAATCAGGACCGACCGCGCTACGTGAAGGGTGAGCGGGTCGCCCACCCGACGTTCGGCTCGGGCTCCGTGGTGGAGGTCACGGGCTTCGGCCGTGACCTGAAGGTCACGGTCGACTTCGACGACGCGGGGCGGAAGAAGCTCCTTGTCCGGTACGCCAACCTCGAGAAGGACTGGCCGTAGAGGCCTCCTCGATGTCTATCTGGACAGCTGATCTCGAACCGAAACTGGTCGCCGTCCTGCGGGAGGGGTACAGCCGTCGAGACTTCCTCCGAGACGCGCTCGCCGGTGTTGTCGTCGGGATCGTGGCGATCCCTCTGGCCATCGCGTTCGCGATCGCTTCCGGCGTTCGCCCGGAGCAGGGGCTCTACACCGCGATCGTCGCGGGTTTCCTGATCTCGGTGCTCAGCGGGAGTCGAGTCCAGATCGGCGGACCCACCCGCGCCTTCGTCGTCCTGGTCTTCAGCGTCGTGCAGCAGTTCGGCTATGACGGTCTCGCCGTGGCCACGCTGTTGGCGGGTGGTCTTCTCGTCCTGATGGGCGTCGCGCGCCCGGGTACCGTCATCCGGTTTATTCCGTATCCGGTCACCGTGGGTTTCACGACCGGGATCGCGCTCATCATCGGCGTGGGACAGGTAGGCGACGGCGCCGGCCTCCCGCTCGGTCGCACACCGGCCAACTTCGTCGAGCGGATCGCAGTGTATGCGGCGTCGCTGGGCACGGCTCAGCCCTGGGCACTGCTCCTCTGCGCGCTCACGGTCGCCGTTGTGCTGACCTGGCCCCGGCTGGGCACGCGCGTGCCCGGGCCGCTCGTGGCTCTCCTGGTGACATCCGCTGCGGCCTCCTGCACCTGCCCGTCGAGACCATCGGTTCGCGCTTCGGCGCCGTACCGTCGTCCCTGCCGATGCCCCACTTGCCGCACATCGACCTGGCGCGCGTGCCGGAACTGTTCAGCCCCGCGCTGTCGATCGTGCTGCTGGCGGGAATCGAGTCGCTTCTGAGTGCTGTAGTCGCAGACGGTATGACGGGGCGCAAGCACCGGCCCAACGCGGAACTCGTGGCCCAGGGCGTGGCCAATCTCATCGCGCCGCTCTTCGGTGGTATTCCGGCGACGGGGGCCATCGCGCGGACGGCCACCAACGTCAAGAACGGCGGCCGCAGCCCTGTGGCCGGGATCGTCCACGCGCTCACGCTCATGTCCGTCCTCGCTCTTT
>JBBSOM010000243.1:0-5216 GCA_038259715.1 Longimicrobiales bacterium | reverse complement strand
GGTCTCGCCTGGCGGAGAAGCCCAGGCCAATATCCGCCGCAGGCTCGACTCCATGGATCGAGGCGAGTTGGAGATGATCCCCACCGACCGGGTTCAGAAGTGGCGCGCGATGCTTCGGGCGAATGGTGCCGAGCGTCGTTTGAAGGGCCTCCGTATAGTGCGTGCCTCGATGTGGGGGTTCATCGTCCCGGTGATCGGAGTGGGGAGTGTGCTCGGCCTGCGGTCGCTGATCGAGCACGGAGCAACGTGGTCGATCTCCCTGGTCGTGAGCTGCGTGGTGAGCGTCGCGTTTATCGCGGGCACGGTGATACGGGTGCTGGACAACCTGACGGAACACATCGCCGAGTTGGAGAGCGACCATAGGGAAGCGACCGCAATTCTGAACGGTGAGTGATCGATCCGTCACGGTGATCTACGACACGGCGCCAGCCAGTGGACCCAGGAGCCCTCTTCCATGAAACGCACATGGACGATCATCGGCGTCGCCGATGTGGCCGGAAGCTTCACGTGGTATCAGTCGCTGCTGGGCTTGCCGGAGACGGCGCCAGCCCACGCCTACTTCGGCCAGATCCTGGACTCGGACGGCACGGTCCTGCTCTGCCTTCATGAGTGGGGCGCCCATGAACATCCCTCCCTGACGAGCCCCGACCCTGCACAGCCGGGCAACGGCCTCCTCCTGTTCTTCCGGGTCGACGACTTCGACCAGGCGCTGCCACGGGCACGCGTCCTCGTCGCGCGGCTCGACGAAGAGCCGCACCTGAACCCGAATACGGGAACGATGGAGTTCTCGCTCCGTGATCCGGACGGGTACTATGTCACGATCAGCGCGCTCGCCGCGGACTGACGAGGACAGCGGCCGCCCGGCGCCCACCGGCCCACCCTCAGGGCGTCTCGATCTCCAACGCTCGCCAGCAGTACCAGGCGGCTGCGCTCCGCCACGGCCGGAGCCGCTCCCCGAGCGGGAGCATTTCCTTTTCGGTCGGAGTCGCGTCGAACCGGTGGATGCGCGCATATCCGGCGCGCACCCCGAGGTCGCCGGCCGGCCACACGTCGGGCCGACGAAGCGCGAAGATCAGGTACATCTGGGCAGTCCAGGGTCCGATCCCGCGCACGGTGGTCAGGCGTTCGACGATCTCCTGGTCGGAGTGCCACGGCAGTTCGTCGAGTTCGAGGCGACCGGCCTTGTCGGCCAGATCACGGATCGCCGCGAGCTTCCCCTTGGACAGGCCCGCTCCCAGCAAGGCCTCGTCGGAAGCCCGAGCCACGCGGCGCGGGGTGACGCCCCCACCCAGCGCATCCACGAAGCGGCCGTGGATGGCCCGGGCGGCGGCGCCGGCGAGCTGCTGATAGACGATGGCGCGAACCAGGTAGGCGAACGGCGGGACTGTCACCCTGGACATGCGCGGTGGTCCGATCTCGACCACCCACCGGGCGAACACATCGTCCTCGAGAAGCGCGGCGTGCGCCGCCCCGGCCTTCATCGCCGGGTGCTTGCGACGCCGGGGGCTCATCGGCTCAGAACAGCGTGGGCAGCCCGGGCGTGTCCGGGTGCGCGAAGAAGATCATCGCCGCCAGCACGACCAGCTGGATGACGATGAACGGGATGGCACCACGATAGATGGCGGTCGTCGGGATCTTCTCGGGCGTCACGCCTCGCAGGTAGAAGAGACTGAAGCCGAAAGGCGGCGTCAGGAACGAGGTCTGGAGGTTCATCGCCAACACGATGCCGAGCCATGTGCGGTTGATCCCGAGGATGTCCGCGGGCGCGAGGATCAGCGGGATGATGATGAAAGCGATCTCGAAGAAGTCGATGAAGAATCCGAGGACGAACACGACGAGGTTCACGACCAGCAGGAAGCCGAGCGCGCCACCTGGAACGCCGGTGAGCTGGTCGGCGATCCACAGGTCGCCGTCGAGTCCGCGGAAGACGAGTGAAAACGCCGTGGAGCCGATGAGCAAGAAGACCACCATGATGGTCAGCCGACTCGTCTCCTCCATCGCGGACTTGAGCGTCTTCATCGAAAGCTGACGGTTCAGCGCAGCCAGAATCATGGCGCCGACCGCGCCGAGCGCCCCCGCTTCGGTCGGGGTGGCCACACCGGCGAAGATGCTGCCGAGCACCACCACGATCAGGGCCAGGGGCGGAAGCAGGCTCACGATGACTTGCCTGAGGAGCGCCATGCCGGAGGAGCGCAGCTCCGGGGGCAACGCAGGCGCGGCCTTGGGCCTGAAAAGCGCCACCCCCACCACGTACAGCGCGTACATGCCGGTCAGGACGAGTCCGGGAAGCAGCGCGGCGTTGAAGAGATCGCCGACCGACACACCCATCTGGTCGCCGAGCACGATCAGCACGATGGAGGGCGGGATGATCTGCCCGAGCGTACCCGACGCCGCGATCACGCCGAGGCTGAAGGAGTCCTTGTAACCGTTGCGGAGCATGACCGGGAGCGAGATCAACCCCATGGCGGTCACGCTCGCACCGACCACGCCCGTGGCGGCGGCCAGGAGCGCGCCGACGAAGATCACGCCGAGGGCCAGACCCCCGCGGAAGCGCCCGAAGAGCGCGCCGATCGTCTCCAGGAGCTGCTCGGCCAGACGGCTCTTCTCGAGCACGGTCCCCATGAAGATGAAGAAAGGCACCGCCAGGAGGGTGTAGTTCGACATCGTGCCGAACGTGCGCTCCGGCAGCGCGTAGAGCAGGATCGCGTCGAAGTGTCCGGTCAGCGTGGCGACCAGCGCGAAGAGGAGCGCGGTTCCGCCGAGCGCGAAGGCCACGGGGTAGCCGGTGAAGATGAGCACCAGCGCCCCGAAGAACATGCTGGGGCCCCAGAAGTTCACAGGTGCCCCCCGTGCAGGTGGTCGCCGTCTTCCGCCGGCACCGCGTCGGCCACCTCGGCCGGGGCACGCAGGATGACGATCTGCTTCACGAGTTGGCTGAGGCCCTGGAGCAGGAGCAGAATGAACGAGAGCAGGATGACGGCTTTGATCGGGTAGCGGGGCAGCCCACCGGGGTCAGGGGACGTCTCCTTGATGGCCCACGAGTTGCGCACCGCGGGCCACGAGACCCAGAGCATCAGCACGCAGAACGGGATCAGGAACAGGGTGGTGCCGCAAAGGTCGATCCACGCCCGACCTTTGCGGGTGAGCTTCGAGTAGAGCACGTCGACCCGTACGTGCACGTCGTGCTCGAGACCGTACGCCGCGCCGAGCAGGAAGATCAGGCTGAAGAAGTACCACTGCAGGTCGAGATACGCATTGGAACTGAGCGCCACACCCGTGTACCGCGTCGCGTATCGGGCGAGGGCGTTGAAGGCTCCCACCAGGATCATGATGAGGGACAGCCAACGGATGCTCGCGCCGATGCGGTTGTTCAGCCCGTCGACGGCGGCGGAGAAGGCTCTGAGGAATCGCATCCGCGCAGTTTGCGGGGCGCGGGCGTTCGAGGCAACGGCACGGGGTTCGGGAGCGCCGTGCGGATTCAGGCGCGCAACGCCGCGGGGCGCCTCACAACAGGTAGCCGCCGTCTACCGGCAGGACGGTGCCGGTGATGTGGCGCGCGGACTCGGACACCAGGAAGAGGACCGCTCCCGCGACGTCCTGAGGGTCGCCCAGGCGGCGCAGCGCGCTTCGCTCCCGTGCGCGGTCCAGGATCTCCGACGGCACGCCGGCCGTGAGCTTCGTGGTGCGGATGTAGCCCGGCGCGACCGCGTTCACGTTGATGTTGTGCGACCCCAACTCGAACGCGGAACTGTGCGTCAGGCCGATCATGCCGGCCTTCGACGCCGCGTAGTTGGCCAGCCCGAACTCCGGGCGTATGCCATGCACGGACGCGATGTTGACGATCTTTCCATACTCTTGGGCGCGCATGTGCGAGGCCACGGCGCGCGTGAAGTAGAAGGCCCCATCGAGGTTGGTCCGAACCACGGCATCCCACTCGTGGTCCTCCATGCGCCAGAGGGCGCCGTCCCGCCCGATCCCGGCATTGTTGATCAGGATGTGCACACCCCCGAGGTCGGCGATGACCTCGGACACGAACGCCTTCACGTCCCTGGATTCCCGCACGTCACACGAACGGAAGTAGGTGCGCACCTCTGCCTGGCGCAGCGCTCGGGCCACCTCCTGCGCGGACACTCTGGACGTCGGCCCGTCATCGAGGAAGCAGAACCCGATGTGGGTGCCGCACCGGGCCAGCTCGAGCACGATCGCGCGTCCGATCCCGGAGGACCCGCCCGTCACGATGGCGACCTGGCCGCGCAGGCGGCTCAGGTCCAGAAGGGGCTCGGGCTGTGACTCCGTGCCCACCTCGTCCAGGAGCCGTTCGACGGCGGTCTCGACCGCGGCGGAGGGCAGAGGCAACACGTCATGCCCGTTCGATCCGGGCTCGTCCGTGTGCGCCTCCACGCGCCGCGGCTCGGGGTTCTCAGCGTGTGACATGCACGGAAGACTAGGTTCGGGAACGGGCGTTTCGCAATTCGGACGGCGAGTGGACCGCGGTGGCGATCCTCAGAAGTAGAGGAAGCTCTGGACCTTCAGAGAGTATTCGGTGTCGCCGGCCTGGGGAGCCCAGACATCGAGATTGAAGCCGACCTTGTTCTTGCCCGACACGTAGAGCATGAACCCTGGCGTGAAGACGGTCCCTCCATCCTCCTTCACGTCCCCATCCGGATCCGCCCAACTCACGCGCATCAGGGGCTCGACGCCCGCGAGACGAGCTCCCGCCACGGGCACGTACCAGGAAGCCACGGCCTGGAGCGCGGTGAACGTGACCGCATCTCCCGAAGCGTCGAACGTGCGCCAGTTGTCGCCGCGCACCAGCGACGCCTGCAACAGGAGGCCGTCGCGCCACGTGCCACGCTGGATATCGAACGCCCAGGCGGGTGCGTATCGGTCCTCACCGTTCGGACCCGCGTAGTCGTGCAGCGCGCCCTGGCCGCCCAGCGTCAGTCCGTCCGAAAGCTCGAAGGTCACCCGGCCCGAGTAGGACTTGCCCTCATGCGTGTTTGCCGCGTTCGCGCCGGCCCCGTTCGTGAGCGTGCCTTCGTACGAAACGCGCCCTCGTGTGCCCTGTACGCGCAGACCCAGGTCACGGTCGGCCAGGCCGAGGCGCTCGGTGAAGCGGCTGTACGAACATACGCCGCCGCCGCCCGAGCACGCGTCCACGCCCCCGACACGGCCGTCCCGCTCGATCAGGGAGAGGTCGGTCGGGCTGGCGAGTT
>JBBSOM010000242.1:0-5230 GCA_038259715.1 Longimicrobiales bacterium | reverse complement strand
CAGAAGGGGAAGTTCCACGGCATGATCGAAAGGATCACGCCCAGGGGCTTGAAGGTCCAATAGCTTTTCGACGCGTCGGTCGCGGCCGTGACCGGGGCCAGGAAGTCCGCTCCGTGCTCGGCGTAGTAGTCCGTGGCGGTAGCGCACTTCGCGGCTTCGCCGACGCCCTGCGTCAGTGGCTTGCCCATCTCCAGCGTCATCAGGCGGCCGTCTTCGTCCTTTCGTTCATGCAGGAGCCGGCTGACCTCCCGGAGCGATTCAGCCCGTCGAGCGAACGGTGTGTCTCGCCATGCGAGATGCGCGGCGTGGGCGCGCTGAACGATGTCCTCGAGCTCCTCAGGCGTGGTGAGCGCGTGCTCCGAGATCGTCTCTCCGGTGGCCGGGTTCGTAGCCGTGTAGCTCATCGGGGGGTGTTCCTCGTTGGTGATGCGTAGGCGAGCGGCTCGCAGGGACCGATGTCGGCCTACCCCAAGTTGGGCCGACGGTGTCATGAGCGAACCTCAGCCCTCTCACGGGTAGTACGTCGCGACACGCCCACGCAAACGCCCGGAGGTTGTCCCTGACCCTTCCGCTCTCCGTCCTCGATCTCGTTCCCGCAAGCGGGGACGATGGTGGCTCCGACGCGATACGCCGGATCGGCGATCTAGCGCATCTGGCCGACCGTCTCGGGTATACCCGCTACTGGATCGCCGAGCACCACAATATGCGCAGCCTGGCGTGCCCGGCGCCGGAGGTACTCATCGCGCACGTCGCGGCGCTGACAGCGCGGATCCGCGTCGGTTCCGGCGGCGTGATGCTTCCGAACCACGTCCCGCTCCAGGTCGCCGAGCGCTTCCGTACGCTGGAGGCGCTTCACCCCGGCCGGATCGACCTGGGCATCGGGCGCGCGCCGGGTACCGATCCCGTCACCAGCCGCGCCCTTCGCTCCTTCGACGCGCAGCGCTTCCCCGAGATGCTCCAGGAGATGGTCGGTCTGGCCGCAGGTACGCTTGCGGAGGATCACGCGTTCCACAAAGTCCGCGTGGTCCCTGACGACGTCCCCTTGCCGCCGATCTGGCTCCTCGGTTCGAGCGGCGCGAGCGCCCAGTACGCGGGCTCCATGGGTTTGGGCTACGGCTTCGCCGCGCATTTCAGCCTGACGTCACCCGTGGCGCCGATGTTGGCGTATCGCGACGCATTCCAGCCCTCCGACGCGTTCCGGGAGCCGCACGCGATCCTCGCGCTCTCGGTGGTGTGCGCCGGGACGGAGGAGGAGGCGCGCCGGCTCTCGGGTCCGCTCGAGCTGGTTCGGGTGCGCCTGCACCGGGGTGAGCGCAAGCGCATGCCGTCCCCGGAGGAAGCCGCGGCATACCCCTGGTCGCCCGAAGAAGTGGCGGTCGCGGAGCAGTACCGTGCCATGCACATCGCCGGCGATCCGGAGGGTGCGCGCGCCGAGATCGAAGCCCGAGCGGCGGAAGCGCGGGCCGACGAGGTCATGGTCTTCACATCCGTGTACGATCCTGTCGACCGGCTTCGCTCGTACGAGCTGCTGGCCGAGGCCTTCGCGCTTCCCAGCAGAAGCGCGTCGGCTCCGATCCCGGGGTAGGACTCGAGGCTCGTTACCGGGGCTCGCACCGCCTCGGCCTCCGCTTGCCCCCGAGCGTCCGCCGCGGGAGCTTCCGGTCATCGTCCTCGCAAACCGGAGCCACGCGTGAATGAGCCGATCCGCCTCTTCGTTACTGGCGGCACGTTCGACAAGGAGTACGACGAGATCCACGGCACGCTCTTCTTCGAGGACACGCACCTGCCCCAGATGCTCGAGATGGGGCGCTGCCGCGCCGAGGTGCGCGTGCGCATGCTCATGATGGTCGACTCGCTCGAGATGACCGACGCCGACCGCGAGCTCATCGCGCACAACTGTGCCGAGGCCCCGGAGCCGCACATCGTCATCACGCACGGCACCGACACCATGGTCGAGACGGCACGCGCGCTGGCCGGGACGGAGCAGGTGAAGGACAAGACCATCGTGTTGACCGGCGCCATGATCCCGATCGCGTTCGGCAGTTCGGACGGGCTCTTCAACCTGGGCGGCGCGATCACCGCCGTTCAGGTGCTGCCGCCCGGCGTGTACGTCACGATGAACGGCCGCGTCTTCGACTGGAACGCGGTCCACAAGAACCGGAGCACCGGCGTCTTCGAGCCGGTCGAGTGAGGAGCCCCATGCGTCGCTTTGCAGGTTCGACTGGTTCGATCCCCGCCTCCGCCGTGGTAGTGCTGGTCCTCGCCTTGGCCTTCGCCTCCTGCTCCTCCGAGCCGGGTGCGGACATCGTCCTGCGCGGCGGCACGATCTACGACGGATCCGGTGGGCCGCCCATGGTGGGCGACGTGGCCATCCAGGGCGACTCCATCCTCGCGGTGGGCGACATCGGCGGCATCAGGGGCACGAACGAGATCGACGTGAGCGGCCTCGCCGTCGCGCCCGGCTTCGTGAACATGCTGTCCTGGGCGAACGAGTCTCTCATCGAGGACGGCGAAGCCCAGAGCGACCTGCGCCAGGGGGTCACGCTCGAGGTCTTCGGCGAGGGCGACTCGATGGGTCCGCTCACCGACACGATGCGCGCCGACATGATCCGCTTCCAGGGAGACATCAAGTACGACGTCCCGTGGACGACGCTCGCGGACTACCTGGAGTATCTGGAGAAGAAGGGTGTCGCGGTGAACGTGGCCTCGTTCGTCGGCGCGACGACCGTGCGGATCCACGAGCTGGGGTACGCCGACCGCGAGCCCACGCCCGAAGAGTTGGCTCGCATGCAGGACCTGGTGCGGCAGGCCATGCGCGACGGGGCGCTCGGGGTCGGCTCGTCGCTCATCTATGCCCCGGCGTTCTACGCGAAGACGCCCGAGCTGATCGCGCTGATGACGGCGGCGGCGGAGTACGACGGCATGTATATCAGCCACATGCGCTCGGAGGGGAATCGGCTGCTGGAGTCCGTGGACGAGCTGATCGACATCGCGCGCGAGTCCGGAGCGCCGGCCGAGATCTACCACCTCAAGGCGGCCGGTGCGTCCAACTTCGGCAAGCTGGACGCGCTCATCGACAAGGTCGAGGCGGCTCGCGCGGAAGGCACCCGCATCACGGCGGACATGTACACCTACACGGCAGGCGCGACGGGTCTCGATGCCTCGATGCCTCCCTGGGTGCAAGAGGGCGGATACGACGCATGGGCGAAGCGGCTGCAGGACCCGGCCATCCGCAAACGGGTCGCGCGCGAGATGACCACCCCGACGGACGAGTGGGAGAACCTGGCCCTCTCGGCGGGCTCTCCAGAACAGGTCCTGCTCGTGGGCTTCCGCGCCGACTCACTGAGATACCTCACCGGCAAGACCCTCGCCGAGGTGTCCCAGATGTATGGCACGCCGTGGCCCGAAACGGCCATGAACCTGGTGGTGAAGGACGGAAGCCGCGTCGGCACCATCTACTTCCTCATGAGTGAGGACAACGTCCGGAAGCAGATGGGCCTGCCCTGGGTGAGCTTCGGATCCGACGAGGAAGCCCCCTCTATCCGGCCTCCGTTCACGCTGTCCAACCACCACCCGCGCGCCTTCGGCAACTTTGCGCGTGTGCTCGGGAAGTACGCCCGCGACGAACAGGCACTCACCCTGGCCGAGGCGGTCCGCCGGCTGGCCGCGCTCCCGGCCGAGAACCTGAAGCTCCTCCGCCGGGGCATGCTGCACCCGGGCAACTACGCCGACGTGGTGGTCTTCGATGCGCTCACGATCGCCGACCACGCGACCTACGAGGAACCGAACCAGTACGCGACCGGCATGAGGGGCGTCTTCGTGAACGGGGCGCAGGTGCTGAAGGACGGCGAGCCGACCGGCGCGATGTCGGGCCGTGTGGTGCGAGGCCCGGGTTGGACGGGGTGGAAAAAATAACGGGCGTGTGTGGCGCCGTCTCGTGCGGCCTAACGCGGCGTCGCGCCCGCAGGCTCACGCCCGCTGTGACGAGACGTCGCCCACCGCAGGTCCCGGGCCGCGCGTGCGATCTCCGTGAAACGGGAGTCCGACCGTAGCGGATCCCAGACCGGATCGGTCTGGAGCGACGCCAGGCCACGGTCGCGGTGCTCCAGCGCCTGCTCGAGCGAAGCCATGGCTCCTTTCGAGTCCCCGGCGCCGAGTTGCGCGGCGGCGTAGTCCGTCAGGGAGATCGGCTTGCCGGCGGTGCGACGCGCGTTCATGCGGTCGAGTGACCACTGCCAGTACCCGGCCGGGCCCTCACGCTCCACGGCGGACCTGAGCGCACTCACCTCCGCGTTCGACGGCGCCCCGTCGCCCCCGCGCGTGCTCCACCCCTCGACGGCGTCGACGGCGCCCCCGGGGTTCCCCGCCGACATCTGGGCGCGCGCCATGAACTCCCAGGCCACACCGAGGGACGGGTCTTCCTCCACGACGTTCGAGAGCATCTGGACGGCATCGGGAAAGCGGGCTGACGCCATGAGCTGGCGTGCGGCCAGGATACGCGCGATGCGGTCGTCTCGCGGACCGTCTGCGGGGTGCCGGCGCGCCTGTTCCGCGATCTTCGTGCCCATCTGGCTGGTGGTGGCCACCCACGCGGTATCGAGGTCCGGCCCGGTGATCGGCGCAACCGGTGTGCCCACCGCGGGGCGGATCCGCGGAAGCGATCGATCGATCACGTTCAGGACGTCGCGGGCCTCGACCGAGGTGCTGTCCATGCGCAGCGCGTTGACCGCTTCAGCGCGGGCCCGCTCGATCTCCCCCGGGAGCGACGCGCTGTCTTCCGACATTCCGAGCAGCACGCGAGTGCCCGCGAGTCCCGCGAGGGCGGGCGCGAATGTCGAGTCCATGGCCACAGCGTCCTCGAAGAGCCCCATCGCGGTCCGGTATCCCGCGGAGGTGCCCTTCTCGGCCTCGAACTTGCCGCGCAGGTAGGCGTCCTGCGCCTCGGGATCCACGTCTCGGGTGGCGGTGCGTTGGAGCAGCGTCGTCTCCTCGGGGCTCAACTCGGCCTGGACCTGCTTCGCGATGTCGAGCGCCACCTCGCCCTGTAGCGCGAGCACGTCTCCGAGCGCGCGAGCGTACTGCTGCGTCCAGACGTGTGTGTCACGGGCGGCGGGGATGAGTTGGACCGTGATGCGGACGCGGTCGTCCTCCCTGCGGATCGATCCCTCGATCACGGCATCCACCTGGAGGTCCTGCCCGATACGGGGAATGGGCTCACTCGTGCCGACAT
>JBBSOM010000241.1:0-5233 GCA_038259715.1 Longimicrobiales bacterium | reverse complement strand
GCTGGTGTTGAAGTCGAAGTGCTGGTCGTCGTCCCCGAAATAGAGGCCCAGCATGTCCGAGTTCGACCCGGCCCCGAGCAGTCGCGCGTTCAGATCGATGCGCGTGGTGGTACCCCCGAGCGCGACGTTGAGCGTGTCGAGCGTCGAGTCGCGCCCGGCCAGGGTTCGCTGCACGGCTTGATAGAAGCCGCCTTTGCCGAGACGCTGCAGCGCCACGTACTGGACCTGTGCGCCGTCCTGCGCGATTACCTCGACCGCGGAGGACGTGAAGGTCTGGCGCTCGAAGTCGTCGCTGAGAACCTCGTCCACGTAGGACACCTGCGACGCCGTTTCCGCCACGATGAGCGTACGGCTGAAGTACGCGACGCCGCTCTCGCTGAACCAGCGTGTGATCCGTACGGGGTTGTCGAGCTTCACGCCGCGCGGCACGTACAGGAAGATCCCGTCGTTCCACAGCGCGGCGTTGAGCGCGGCGAATTTGCCCTCCTCGGCCGGCACGGCCTTGGTGGCGAGATTCTCCTTCACCAGTTCGGTGTGCGTTTCGATGGCGTCGTGCAGCGAGGCGAGGACCACGCCCTTGGCGGCCAACGCCGCGTCGAGGTCCGTGTGCACCACATGCCCGTCGATGAGCACGATGCGTCCGCTGGCTTCATGGTCGAGCGCCATGGCCTCGCGAAGCCGCTCGGGCCACGCGTCCGGATCATCGGGCGCCGCCTTGGTCGCGCTCAGGCTCAGCGCATCGAGGTCGAGCTTCTTGGTCAGATCCGTGTACCGCCATTGCTCCAGCCTCGTGGTCGGCATCGGCGTGCGCTCGTAGACGTCCCACGCATGGTCGCGCCGGTCACATAGCCACTGTGGCTCCTTCGTCGAGACCCTGCCGACGGCCGCGCCGTTCAACGCTTCGGTGACGCCTTCCATGAGTCCGGTGCTATGCATGCGCAATGTGTGGTGTGTTCGAGAAGCAAGGGTGGTTCAACCCATCTGCCGTCATCCTACTGAGCCTTCCATTTCCAACTCGATGAGTCTGTTCAACTCCACCGCGTACTCGAGCGGCAGCTCCTTGGCGATCGGCTCGATGAAGCCGCGGACGATCATGGCCATGGCCTCGTCCTGGGGGATGCCCCGGCTCCTCAGGTAGAAGAGCTGCTCCTCGCCGATCTTCGACACCGACGCCTCGTGTCCGACGTTGGCGTCGTTCTCTTCGATCTCGATGTACGGATAGGTGTCGGTGCGTGACGTGTCGTTGATGAGAAGCGCGTCGCACTCGACGTTCGAACGCGCGTGGTGCGCGCCCTTGTAGACCTTGAGCAGTCCACGGTACGTCGAGCGGCCGGTTCCCTTCGAAATCGACTTCGACATGATCGACGACGTGGTGTTCGGCGCGACATGGACGACCTTCCCGCCGGTGTCCTGGTGCTGCCCGTCACCCGCGTAGGCGATCGACAGGATCTCACCGTGGGCGCCCTCGCCTACCAGGTAGCAGGACGGGTACTTCATCGTGAGCTTCGAGCCCAGATTCCCGTCCAGCCATTCCATGTGGCCGCCCGCATGCACGATCGAACGCTGCGTGACCAGATTGTACATGTTGTTCGACCAGTTCTGGATGGTCGTGTACCGGAAGCGGGCGTTGTCCTTGACGATGATCTCGATGACGCCCGAATGGAACGACTCGGTCGAGTAGACCGGCGCCGTGCACCCTTCGACGTAGTGGGCGTTGGAGCCCTCATCGCAGATGATGAGCGTGCGCTCGAACTGCCCCATGCGCTCCTGGTTCACCCGGAAGTACGCCTGCAGGGGCGTCTCCAGCTTCACACCCTTCGGGATATAGACGAAGGAGCCACCGGACCAGACCGCGGAGTTCATTGCCGCGAACTTGTTGTCGCGCGGCGGGATGACCGTGGCGAAGTGCTCGCGGAAGAGTTCGGGGTGGTTCTTCAGCCCGTCCTCGATCGAATCGAAGATCACGCCCTTGTCGGTCCACTCCTGGCGCAGCGAGTGGTAGACCATCTCGGACTCGTACTGCGCGCCGACGCCGGCGAGGATCGTACGCTCGGCCTCGGGGATCCCGAGCTTCTCGAACGTGTTCTTGATCTCGTCGGGCACCTCATCCCACGTTCGTCCCATTTTGTCCTGGGGGCGCACGTAGAAGAAGATCTCGTCGAGGACGTCCTCCAGCCCCCGGAGGTCACCCCCCCAGGTGGGCATTGGCTTGGACTCGTAGATCTTCAGTGCCTTGAGGCGGAACTCGAGCATCCACTCGGGCTCGTCCTTGTGCGCGGAGATCTGGCGGACGACCTCCTCGGACAGTCCCTTCTGGGCCTGGAAGACCGGCTTTCCTTCGGTGACGAAGTTGTACTTCTCGACCTGAAGGTCCTGGATAGCTTCATTCTGTGGCATGATTGGTTCCCTGCCTGAGCCTCAGGCGTCTGCGGTAGTCGCGGCCCTACCCTCGGCCTCGTGATCGCGCCAGGTCTTGTAGCCCTCGGCCTCGAGTTCGAGGGCAATTTCAGGCCCGCCGGACTCGACGATCCGTCCCTGGACCATCACATGCACGTGGTCGGGCTTGATGAAGTTGAGCAGACGTTGGTAGTGCGTGATGAGGAGAACGGTCAGGTCCGGGTTCTCCTCGGTGAGCTTGTTGACGCCCGCCGCGACGACCTGAAGTGCGTCGATGTCGAGCCCGGAGTCGGTCTCGTCCATCACGGCCAGCGTCGGCTTGAGCACGGCCATCTGGAGGATCTCGTTGCGCTTCTTCTCACCGCCGGAGAAGCCCTCGTTGACCGGCCGCTCGGCGAACGCCGGGTCCATCTCGAGCATCTCCATGCGCTCCAGAAGCATGTCCTGGAAGTCGAACAGGTCCAACTCCTCCCCCTCGGGGAGGTGGGACTGAACGGCGGTGCGGAGGAAGTTGGCGATCGATACGCCGGCGATCTCCACCGGGTACTGGAAGGCCAGGAAAACCCCTGCGCGAGAGCGCTCATCGGCCTCCAGATCCAGGAGGTTCCGCCCCTGGAACTCCACCGAGCCACTCGTCACCGTGTATCCCGGATGTCCCGCGAGGACCTTGGCGAGCGTGCTCTTCCCTGACCCGTTGGGGCCCATGATCGCGTGGATCTCGCCCTTCCCCAACTCCAGGTCCAGGTCTCGTAGAATCTCCAGGTCCTCGTCGGCCACCTTGGCGCAGAGGCCACGGATCTTCAGAATGGGAGCGTCGCTCATCGGTCCTCGGGTCGGTGAAAGCGAGGCGCACACAAATTCGCGCGCCTCTTATCAAGAATGATTCTCGGTTTCAAACCTAGACTCCGTTCAGGTAGGAATCAAGTGGACGAGAACGAGCGTGGGGGGCTTGAAAGACAGCGCCCTGTGAGCCTCCCCGGGAGCCATCGTGGAAACTGGCCGGGGAGTGTCCAATGAGCCGTACCAAGAGAACTGGCGAAGGGGAGACGCGTACCCGCCAGGACGGCCTCAGGTCCGTCGGCAACTTGCCCTGGCTGGTGCTTGGTGGAGGAGGGTTGAAGGGGCTCGCGCACATCGGGGCGTGGAGGGCGCTCGGCGAGGCCCGCGTGCAGGTCGCGGGCATCGTAGGGACCAGCATCGGTTCATTGGTTGGCGCGTTGATCTCGAGCGGCATGGACTGGAAAGAGATGCGCGACCTCGCGCGTACGCTCCGCAGGCAGGACATCGTCCGGCTGAACCGGCGGGCGGCCCTCATCAACGGTATTCGTCAGACCAGTCTCTTTCGGGGAGACACGCTGCTCGAGTACTACCGCGGCATCCTGCCGGAGGCCGGGTGGTCCGCGATGCGGCTGCCGCTGCTGGTCAACGCCGTGGACCTGGCGACCGGGCGGACGCTGTGGTTCGGCACGGGAGAGCGCACGGACGTGCCACTCGCCGAAGCGCTGTACGCATCGTCCGCGCTTCCGGTGCTCTATCCGCCCGCCGAAGTGGCGGGTCGGGTCCTGGTGGACGGAGGCGCACAAAACCCCCTCGCCCTGGAGCGCGCCGAGGAAGCCGGAGCCCGCGGCGTGATCGGCGTCGATGTGGGTGCTGGGGAGCTCGACGATGCTTCCGAAGTCGTCCGGCAGGGGATGATCGGGGTCCAACAGCGCCTCTTCAGCATCATGACCTACCGGCGCCGGAAGGACCTGATCGAGCAGTGGGACGGCGTGCCGCTGATGTACGTGCGCCCCCGTCTGGACGGCTTCGGCACCTTCGACTTCGACCAGATCGAGTACTTCGTCGAGGAGGGGTACCGGGCCATGTCCGAGGCGCTCAGCGGCCCGTAGAGAGAGGGAGCGGACGGGATCGGCGCCACCCGCCGTGGGGGGGGTGGAAAAATCCGAAGGTGACGCCGATTCGTCCTTCTCAGCTTCCCGAGCCGATGGGTCCCGCGTCGTCGGACGGTGGCGGGGCCATCCCGGGGCCGAAACCCCTACCGAAGCCGCGACCCCGCATCATTCCCCGAGCGCGACCGCGCATCGGCCGGCCCTGATGGCGCTCCGGGCGCGCCATGTGGCCACCCATGCGGTCATTCAGGGCGTCACCTCGGCCGCGCCGGGCGCTCATGCGACCCCGCCGGAACGCGCGTGCCTCACCCATCCAGGTCTGGATTTTCTGCCTCTGCGTGTCGCTGAGGATGGACACGATGTGCTCTCGTTCCTGTTTTCGTACCTCACCGGCACCTTCGTGCTTCGAGCGCATCATGGTCCGCACTTCTTCCGGCTTGACCTCGCCGGCGAGCAGCTTGGAGCGCACCTCCGCCATCTCCGTCTGCTGCGCTATGCGCCGCTGGACGGCTTCCTTTCGGATCTCGTCGAGCTGGTCCACCTGGCTCTGGCTCAGTTCGAGCCGCTCGCGCTGGCGGAGGATCGACTCGACGCCCGGGCCGACTGTCGAGTCCCCGCGGGCCTGCATCGATCGCGAAATCCGCTGCGCATTCACGTGAATCGGGGCAACCGCGATCCCCACGGCCATCATCACCGCACATCCCGTCGTCCGCATCATCTCATTCCTCCGTGTCCTGGCCGCGCCGAACGACCACGCCCGGCTCCGAACGTATGGAGTCGGGTCGAGCCACGTTCGTTAGCCCGCCGGGGACGCGGGGGGTGCCGCCTCGTCGCCCCTGTGCCGCCGAGCCACCCACCATCCGACCAGGACCATGGCCCCGATCATCGCCGCGCCGCCTTTCGCCAGTTGCGGCTGCGTGGCCACGAGGATCACGACGATGGCCATG
>JBBSOM010000240.1:0-5269 GCA_038259715.1 Longimicrobiales bacterium | reverse complement strand
GGGGACCCGGCCACGATTCCGTGGCCCGACGGCGACCTGGTCGAGGACGCGCCGCCGCCGGCCGATGTGGACGCGGCGGCCCTCCAGGCGGCCTCGGACTGGGCCTTCGACCGGCCCACGCCCGACGAGGTGACCCTGAGCCTCATGGTGGTGCAGAACGGTCGCATCGTCCTCGAGCGGTACGCTCCCGGTGTGGACATGCACACCCGGACCCGTACCTGGTCGACGGCCAAGAGCATCGCGGGAACGCTCATCGGGATCCTGGTCGATGAGGGCAAGATGCACCTGGACGAGCCGCTGGGCTTCGAGTGGCTCCCCAAGGCGCTCTCCCCCCAGACCGATCCCCGGAACGCCATCACGCTACGCAACGTCCTCAACATGTCGAGCGGCCTCTACCCGATCGACAACGGAGGCCTGGAGTACGCCACCGGTTCCGGCATGTCCTACTGGGCAGGCGCCAGCTCCGTGCAGGGCGCACTCCACAAGGCTCTGGTGCGTGAGCCCGGGACCGTGTGGGACTACGAGAACTACGAGACGCTGTTGGCCCTCTACAAGATGAAGCAGGTCCTCGGCGATGCGCAGGCATACCTGGAGTTCCCGCGTAGGGCGCTCCTGGACAAGATCGGCATGCGGAATACGCTCCTGAGTACCGACCGCTTCGGTGACTTCATCATGAGCAGCCAGGTCTACACCAATGCCCGGGACCTCGCGCGTTTCGGCATGCTCTACCAGCAGGGCGGCATGTGGAAAGGCGAGCGCATCGTCTCCCCGGAGTGGATCGACTTCGAGCGCACCCCTGCGCCGGCCACGGCCAGGATCGGCAACGCCTACGGAGCGCAGTGGTGGCTCGTGCCCGACGACCGGAAGGGTGAGGTTCCCGCCGACGCGTACTCCACCGCGGGGAACCGGGGCCAGTTCGTGATCGTAGTCCCGTCGAAGAACCTCGTCATCGTGCGCCGCGGACTTGACTGGGGCCGCCAGGGCTTCGATCGATGGGACCTCACCCGAGAGGTGTTGAAGGCGATCCGGTAGAGGCTTCTACCACGGGCTGCTAGTCTAGAAGGGATATCCCTCCGCATCCAGCACCGCCCCGGCCAGGATCCGCCCTTCGGCGCGGACTTCGAAGGGCTCCCTGGCCGTAAGCTTTCGGTGCATGGCGAGCATTCTGCGTAGCTCGTCTCCCTGGGCGCTCGCGGCGAGCACCTGCTTGGCTGCCGCCTCCACCACGGGCATCCCGGTCTCGATGGCGAGGCGCGCTGCGGCCCTGCGCGCCGTCACGCCCTTCTCGTCGACGTATGCCACGGACTTCATGGCCCGGACGACGGCACTTTCCATGGTGTAGGTCTGGATGATCATGTCCGCGAGCCAGGACAGGATCTCCTGTTCCTGCTCCAGGCTGGCCATGTGCTTCCGGGCAGCCACGCCCGCGGCGAACAGGGACTGCCTTCGCGCCAGCTCCACCACGGCCCGTTCCGCACCGAAGTCGCCTTCGGGAACGCCCTCGTCGGCCGCGCGGTCCGTGAGGTCCTCGGTGATCTGCTGGATGGCGGGGAGGAGAGCCAGTTCGCCCTTCATGGCCTTCTCCATGAGCGTTCCGGTGATGAGCATGCGGTTGATCTCCGACGTGCCCTCCCAGATCCGGTTGATCCGCGCGTCCCGGTAGTGGCGCTCGGCGTGGTACTCGGCGATGAAACCGTAGCCGCCGTGGAGCTGGAGCATCTCGTCCACCACGAAGTCGATGGCCTCGCTGGCGTAGATCTTGTTGATGGAGCACTCCACGCTGAGTTCGTGGAGGGCGGCCACGGTGGCGGCGGCCTTGTCCGTGAGCTCGGAGGCATCGATGTACCGGTCCACATCGTGAGCCGTGCGGTACACGTTGGTCTCGTGGCAGTACGTGCGGGAGCAGGCTGCGGCCAGCTTCTGCTGGATGAGCGGGAAGGCGGCCAGCGGTTGGCCGAACTGATGGCGCTCCTTGGCGTACTTCGCTCCTTCGGCCAGGGAGATCTTCGCGCCACCCAGCACCAGGGGGCTCAGCTTGAGCCGCCCGATGTTCAGGACGTTGAAGGCGATCTTGTGCCCTTTCCCGATCTCGCCCAGGACATTGGCCTCCGGCACCGGCGTGTCGTCGAAGGAGAGGGGGCAGGTGGACGAACCCTTGAGGCCCAGCTTGTGCTCCTCGGGCCCCACCGTGAAGCCGGGTGTGCCCCTCTCCAGGATGAAGGCCGTGAAGTGCTCCCCGTCCACCTTGGCGAAGACGATGAAGAGGTCCGCGAAGCCCGCGTTGGTGATGAACTGCTTGGAGCCGTTCAACAGGTAGACGCCCTTCTCCGTGTCCAGCACCGCCGTGGTGCGGGCGCCAAGGGCGTCCGATCCGCTGCCGGCTTCGGTGAGCCCGTACGCGGTGATGATCTCGCCCGTGAGGATCTTCTCGACGTACTTGGCCCGTTGCTCGTCGGTGCCGAAGTAGATGATGGGCAGACCGCCGATGCCCGTTTGCACGGCTACGGCCGGGGCGTAGGAGCCACCCATGCCGACTTTCTCGGAGATGAGGATGGCCGTGGTCTTGGCCGCTCCCAGCCCACCCAGCTCCTCTGGGACGTCCACGGCGAAGATGCCCAGTTCCCCGGACTCCCGGACCAGTCCCTCGAGCACACCGGCGTGCGGGGCGTCGATGGCCTCCCATTGGGGGATCACGCGCTCGGTGACGAAGTCCTCTACGCTCTGGGCGAGCATGCGGGCCTCTTCGTCGAACTGTTCGGGGATGAAGAATTGAGCAGGATCGCTGGGGCCCAGGAGGAACGTCCCGCTGGCGACGGCCTTCTCGGAACTACGCATGGTGTGCATCAACCCATCCATCCATCGTTGGACGTGTCGGCGTCCATCCAGATGCCGTGGTCCAGCGTCACCGACGCAAGGGTCCGCGTGGTTCGTACCGGCACCGTCGCCTTCCGGGCGTCCGCCTTCCAGATGGCCGGGCTCTGGTGGAGCTTCTCGGTGCTCCCGTCCTCATAGGTGAGCACGAGGTCTACGGGCGCGTCCATGCCGCCGACGTTCGTCAGGTCTACGTCATACCCGGACCGGGTCTTGCGCGCGCCCGTCACCGCCATGTCGATGGTGCTGTTGTCGAAGAACCAGGAGGTCCAGAACCAGTTCAGGTCCTGTCCCGAGACATCGTTGAACGAGTAAAAGAAGTCCCACGGCGTCGGGTGCTTGCCGTGCCAGCGGTCCATGTAGCCTTTCAGGCACTTCTTGAAGAGGTCGTCACCCAGGAGGTCCTTCATGGCGAGATATCCGAGAGCGGCCTTGCCGTAGGCGTTGTTGCCGTACGCGCTCGCGAGCTGGTCGGCGGGGGTTATGATGGGCAGATCCGCGGCCGCGGACGTGTCGTGGATCCACCGCGCCACCCGGAACCTGCGGAAGAAGGGATCCTCCACCGCGGGCCCACGCTGAGCGAGACCGACGAGGTACTCGAACGTCGTCGCCCAGCCCTCGTCCATGAACGCGTAACGCGTCTCGTCGATGCCCATGTAGAAGGGCATGTAGGTGTGGGCGATCTCGTGGGCGGCCACAAAGCGCGCCATGGCGGTGTCGGCATACGATTCGTCGTTGACCATCATGGGGTACTCCATGCCCGCGCCGCCCTCGAAGATCGAGGTCTTCTCGTAGGGATACGGCACTCCGGGCAACTTCGTGGAGAACCAGGCGAGCGCGTCGCGGCCATACCTCACCATGTGGTGGAAGTCGGCGGCGGAGTCGTTGTAGGCCGCCTGGACGCCGGCGCGACGCCCGGTCGCCGCGTCCACCACTACGCTGCCCGCGTCCCAGTCGTAGTGATCGCTCACGCCGAACGCGACGTCGGGCACGTTCCGGGACGTGAAGCGCCAGACGTTCAAGGGTGCGTCGGCCGTCACCCCTCCGGCCGCCAGTTCGTCCCGGGTCGCCACCCTCACCGTGGCATCCGACGTAAGCGAAGTCCGGTAGCGCTTCAGGTACTCGGGGCGGAGAACGTCAGCGGCGGTCTCGAGGGTGCCGGTACCCCACACCAGGAATCCCGGAGGCGCCTGTATGGACACGTCGTAGTCGTTGAAGTCGCTGTAGAACTCGTGGCCCGTATGACCCATGGTGTCCCAGCCGTCCGTGTCATCGTAGACGGCAATGCGCGGGTAGAAGTAGGCCAGGAAGTACGTGGTGGGGTCGATCCTGCCCTCACGCCCCGGTTGCCTGGACACGTCGTAGTGCCAGGTGAAGGCCAACTGGACCGAGTCGCCCGGCGCGACCGGGGACGGCAACGCCACGGAGCGTGAGGTGAAGGCCACGGGCTCCTCCTCCCAGGGAGTCGCGTTCCCGTTCACCGCGAAGGCGTCGATGTGGACGCCGGATGTGAGGTAGTCGTCGGCAGTCCCACCGAGACGAGGCGCCCCCGGCTTGTGGCCGTTCTGGAAGAGCTTGATGCCTAGACGGGGCAGCGTGTCGGGGCTGTTGTTCCAGTACGTGATGTGCTCGGTGCCGGCGACGCGTCGATCCGGCGGCATGACCGTGACGGTGATGGCATACCGTCCCCGGTTCTGCCAGTATGCGGGACCGGGCAAACCCCGCGTGGTCCGGGTGCCCCGGGCGACCGCGGCTTTCACGTTCCGGGGCATATAGAGAGACTGTGCCGCGGAGTTCATGGGTGAGGTGCCCGCCAGGAAGGACAGGCATACCAGGTACCGGAGTGCGCTCTTCATGGGAGCCCCGACGTTTGGTTGATATGACATGAATACCGTAATGAGTTCTCGTCTCGCCGCCAACGCTCGGCTACCGCGCGCGGCGATGTCCTCAACGGACGAGAGCATCAAGCGTTGACAGACCGACACGATTCCGCGATTCTAATTGAGCAGCCTCGTACGAGGCATATGAAGAGATGATGAAGGCGGCGGTCTCATTGTTCGAGATCGGCGCCTTTTCCCTTGCGGCCAAAGTGGTCACAAGGCGCGCGGAACTGCCGCGCACACACAGCAGTCGGCAAGTACGTGTCATCGTAGCTCCGACTCGCAAAAACGTAGGAGCGCACAAAGATGCGTACCAAGGGCACCGTGAAGTGGTTCAACGATCAGAAGGGTTTTGGGTTCATCACCCCGGCGGACGGAAGCAAGGACTGCTTCGTCCACCACAGCGCCATCCAGGCTGATGGGTTCAAGACCCTCGCCGAGGGCGCCAGCGTCGAGTTCGACGTGGTTGATGGGGCCAAGGGCCCTGCCGCGGAGAACGTCGTAGCGGTCTGACCGCC
>JBBSOM010000239.1:0-5306 GCA_038259715.1 Longimicrobiales bacterium | reverse complement strand
GCCCCCCTGCTGGGCCGCCGCGACGTCCGGCTGCGCCTTGATGGGGGCCATGAGGTGTTGGATGAGCGTCAGATCGCAGTACTTCTTCATCAGCAGGTTGATGGACTCGAACTGCGAATGAGCCCACCCGTCCGGGGCCACGAAATGCCAGGCCGCATAGTTGACCTGGAACAAGCGCATTACCGTAAAGGAGTCCAGACCCAGGGCCGTCAGCCAGTTCGTGTAATCCAACGTGCTGCCGGACATGCCCTGGAGCCGATCAAAGGCGCCCTGTTGGTAAAGGGCTCGGGTGTCGGCCACCCGAGTGCCTCCGCGCACACTGTCGAGAATCCAGTCGACTTTCGAGAACGATGAGTCGGCCTGGTCTCCTACGAGGGTGCTGGGCATCCGGGGCTTGGTCCAGTGGTTGCGGCTCGCCTGAACGCCCTGACCCACGATGAGCCTCCGGTAATTGGCGTCGTTGGCTGGGTCGGGCGTACCGAGGCGCTGCGGAGGCTGCGGCCGCCCGCCTCGCTTCTTCTCCACTTTGGTGATGTCGCGCAGCAGCAGCAGTCCTCGCAGAACGAAGGCGATGTCCTCGATGTCCGGATGTCCCTGCGCCGCCTCGATAGCGGCCATGCGCTGCGACGTGCGCTGAAGACCCTGCCGCACGCTCATACGATCGGGGTTCACCCGCACCATGCTGGCAGCCGTGCTCGCTCCCCCGGCGGTAGCCATCCAGAAGGCACTCAGGGGTAGGTTGATGTCCGCCCACGTCCAGCCACGGTTGACCGGCCATGAGTGGTATGACTCGCCGGCCAGCCCCTGGACGAGTTCCAGCCGACTCTCGTGCAGGTACATCCCGGCCGCTAAACGAAACAGGGCCGCCGCCTCGCGGATCATCTCCGTGTCGAGCAGGATCGAAGCGACGTAAAGGTGTTTCGCAGCTTCGGAGTCATCTGGAGCGGTTGCGGCGACCTCCAGATCCAGGACGACGCCCACTCGGTCCATGTGGTGAGGCTGCTGCCCGGGCAGCGAGTAGCGAAGTCCACCATGGCCGCCTGCCGGTCCTGCCAGCTCCACGCGGAGTACTGAACCCGGGCGGCACTCAGGCGCTCCCATATGGCGAACATATTGTCCTTGTGGTTGCTTCCGAGTTGCACCCCCGGGATGTTCAAAGCAAACGGCATGTGGCCTCGCGCGCGTTGCTGCATTCCCCTACCGGCTGTCGGGGAATTGGCATGTAGAGGTTAAACCCGGGGGAGGTGCTACCCCTATCTAACGCGCGTGCGCGCTTTTGTCACTCTCGGCTCGGCGGGCTGGGTGGCAAGGTGCTCGGCGTGGCCTCCTCACTCCATCGCCCTGGCTTCAGCCCGATGCCCGGGGCTCCCACAATTCGAAACGATTCCCTTCCGGATCCACGGCCCACCCGAAGCGCCCATGGTCATATTCCTCGACCTGCTCGACGACCTCGGCGCCTGCGTTTTTCAACTGTGCCAGCATCGCATCGAGATCATCGACCCGATAGTTGACCATCCACTGGGAGGTCCCCGCGCCGAAGTATTCCGTCTGAGTCGGAAACGCCGACCACACCGTTTGCTCTCCCGCCTCACCGGACTCGAAGGCGGCATACGTCTGGCCCTCAGGAACCGGAATCCCCAGCTGATCACGGTACCACTCTGCCAGTGCCTTCGGATCCCGCGCTTTGAAGAACACGCCACCGACTCCTCGCACACGCTCCATCAGGTTCCTCCTTCCGCGTTTCTACGCGATCAAGCACATCCTTCGACCCAAGCGACCTCCGGCAGAACACCCGCCCTGTATTTCTGCACGAGGGCTCCATCCGTCTCGAAAATCAACCTGAACTCGCCCCCGTCCGCTGGGGTGACGATGAGGTAGTGGCCGTCCGTGTACTTGTGCGGCTGCACCTCCACCCCTTCCGGATACAACGCCCGGATCCGGTCTTCCGAGTCACCGATCTTGGCTCCGCGCGTGGTCTCAACGTCCCCGTTCCCGACATCGACGCGGGCTACCTGACCGTCGACGACCATCAGCCGCACCTCGGCGCGACCGCCAGCGATTCGCGTGGTGTTGCAGCCGTCGATGGACCCTGGGGGTTCAATCACACCGCCGGTGGCGGCGTTCGCGTCCTGGAGCGGGACACCAAGGGGTACAGGTCCATAGCTCGAAAAGTCAACAAGCCAGGTGGTGTCCGTAACCCCCGGTTGAGCGTTCTCCGCCCGAGCAGCACCTGCGCTCTGCTCCGGAATCGCGGTTCCCGTCCCCTCGCCGGGCGCTGCTTCCTTCCGCTTGCCACACCCTAAGAGGAACCACAGTGCACAGAACCCGATCACCGCATTCGCTTTCACTGCCGACCCCCCTCGAGGGAATCGCGCTTCTCGAGCGCGGCGACGTGCGACAAGTCGAAGCGGAGCCTGGCTCGAGACTTCCTGTCCTGCACAGTCCGGTGCTCCTTCCGGCCCTTGGCCCCGTTCGCCTTGCACAGGAGGCACCCTGCGCGACGGTTCTTCGGACGGCGACGCTTATGATTCATGGCGAGCGGATGGGCGGATTTCGGCGCGGTGGACTTGGGCTCGGGTGGCGTCCGGGCTCTCTAGGTTACACGTCGGAACCGACGTATGTTGCCGAACCGAACAGCGGTGTGAGCCCTCGGCGGGGCTCAGAACAAGAAACTGAAGGTGCGGATGGACGACAACGCCCGCGTCTACGAGCGCGATGCCTCGCCGGCGAGCTTCTTTCAAGGGCGCCGCTGAGGGATCATGGCCGCAGCGCAGACGCCCACCGCGACGAAAGCGGCGCTCGCGGACCTTGCCGCGACGCCGGAGAAGTCCAGCTTGCGCCCCCCGACGGACGAGGCGACGGTGCGGCTCGTCGACGCCTCGCTCCGGAGGGCAGGCTATGGGGGACTGCTCGAGGACTACGCCTTCCTCCTGACCCAGGCTTGTGGCTCCAGGGCCCCTATTGCACGCTGCTCGGGCCCGGTGGCATGGAGACGGCCGGGGGCGGAATCCAGCCCGGCATCCTGCACTAGTCCGAAGCCTTCCCTTCCGGCACCGATACGGCCGAGAAGCTGCTGGTCCTGGGCCGGGCCTCCGGCGACTCGTTGCTCGTGTTCGCAGACGGAGGATACCGCCTCGTTGACGCGCACTCGCGCGAAGTGCTGCGCACCTACGACGGCGTGGCCGCGTTCATCCGCGACATGCTCACACTGCGGGGAGGGTAGTCGATGGTCCCTTCGTCGACTCGGAGCGAAGCCGGCCAGCCGCCGACGCTCGAGCAGCTCTGGCAGGCCATCGTGCAGGACCGGGTGACGGTCCAGACGGCTTCGGCCATGTAAGAACGACTCGATCGCGCCGAAGCCCGACCGGACACGGGCGCCCGCGATGCCGATCCCGAGACGGACATGGACCGGTACCGGCACTTCGTCGACGCTCTCGAGGTGGACATGGACCTGAGCAGGCCTTCCGGAAATACGAGGAGCTGGGCGACAAGTTGGGACGGTTGATGCAGATCCTCGCGCTTCACGCCAACGCGGAAAAACGAGGTGATGACACCCTCAGGGAGTCGTGGCTCGAGACGTTCGTCGAGGCCCAACTCGAACTCGGGGAACCCGGGGCCGCGGCGGGGGGCGCTCTACGACCTGGGGAGCATGGCGGTCGAGCGGGATGACCGACCGCTCGCGGAGGAGCGCATGCGCCGTGCCCTCGCGCTCTACGAGAAGACGGGGGACACAGGGGGCACCGCCGAGGCGCTGACGAACCTCTCGGCGCTCGAGGCGAGGCGCGAGGACTTCCGGTCAGCCGAGAAGCACGCCAAGAAGGCCCTGGTCCTCTTACAAGAAGCTCGACGCTCGGGACGAGATCATCGATCTGCTGCACCGGCTCCGGAGCGTATCCGAAATGGGGGGAGCGTCTGGCGCGCCGAAGGCTACCTCGACGATGCGCTCGCACTCGCGAAGAAGTGGGGCGACGCGAAGCGCGCCGGTGACGTCCACGTGGAACTGGCCGCCCTGGCGGACCGCCGGGAGAAGTCACGGGAGGCCCTACGCCACGAACGCGAGGCGATCAACTGCTTCGAGAGGGCGGCGGAAGTCGAGACCGCCGCGTACCGTTCGCTCGGGCTCGGCGACCGCCTGTTCAGGCAGCAGGACCTCGAAGGCGCCGCGGCGTCCTACGACCGCGCTCGAGCCCTCTACGGGCGCCCCGGAGAGCGCTTGGGCGTCGCCTCGGCTCTCCATCAATCGGGACTCATCGACGTGCGGGGGCAGGAGTGGGAGACCAATGTCGGAATGCGGGACAGTCCGGTGGGCCAGAGACTCATTTCGGCTTTGCGTCCCTGAGGGGTGCGCACGTCCGGCGGTTGGATCGGCGCAGGCTCTGCCGCGACGACTTCACGCGCGATCCCACTGGGCGAGACGGCGCTCGCCTCTACCTCCTCAGGACCTTCTCCATCGCTTTCCCGCGAGCCAGTTCATCAACCAGCTTGTCCAGGTAGCGGATCTCCTTCATGGTCGGTTCCTCGATGTCCTCTACCCGGACACCACAGACCACGCCCTTTATCAAGTGCCGTGAAGGGTTGGGCCGAGGGGCGTTCGCGAAGAAGGTCTCGAGGTCGCTGCGGCTGCCCAGTTCTGCGTCCAGTTGCGTCTGGCTGTAGCCGGTCAGCCAACAAATGACTTCGTCGACTTCCGCCTTCGAGCGCCCCTTCCTCTCCGCCTTGGTGAGATAGTGCGGATAGACGCTCGCCAGGCTCACGGTGTAGATCCGGTGCTTTGCCATTCTCATCAGGGTTTGCGTGGGAGGTGAGTCACTACGCGACGATACGTCGACGCGCGCGGGAGTCGCCAGTCTCGTCTGCGACCTCATGGCGTAGCAATGCGGCTGCACCCGCAGCCCTGCGAGATGGCCTCCCGCCGCTTGCAGGCTTTTCGGAAACCCACCGTATTCCGCCAAAAAGTCCCGCACCGGTCCGAGGTCGGAACAGGAGTTATCTTGATCTCGCAGGGTGTCCCGCCCCTCAGATGGATTGACAGTCACAGGAGGACCCTGGAGTCACATGGCAGAGCGAAACGGCGACATGCTCAGTGAGGAGGAGGCAGCCCACGTATGGAGGAGGGCGGCCCAACTGCAAGCGGAGTCCGATGGGGGTGTCGAAGCGCCGGAGATCGATCGCGCCGACGATGGCAACGCTTCCGCCGGCTACGCGCTCACCAACGTGCGGTCCGCGGCCCAGGAGGCGGGTATCGCCGACGAATTCGTGGAGGCCGCGCTCACCGAATTGAGCGTCGGGCGGGCGCTGACACGAGG
>JBBSOM010000238.1:0-5309 GCA_038259715.1 Longimicrobiales bacterium | reverse complement strand
TTCCGGACCGGCGAGCCGGGAACGGTGCGGGTCCCGCCCTCCCCGCTCGCTCGGGGTGAGGCCACGGCGGGGCGCGCCCGACCCGTTCCCTGGGTCACGGTGTCGGTGGCCGGAGTCCTGGTCATTGCCGGGCTGGCCTACCTGGCCGGCCGCCGCTCCACCCAGCGCGAATGGCAGGCGGAGCGCGGCCTCCTCGAGTCCCGCATGGACAGTGTGCTCGCCGTCGCACAAGCGCGAACGGTCGAGATGCGCGCGCAGAGCGACAGCCTGGCCCGGTCCCGGGTGTCCGACGTTCAGTCTCTGCAGCTCCGGGTCTCAGGGCTCCTGGAAGCCCTCCAGCAGTCGGAGTCCGAGGTGCGTTCGCTTCGGCAATCGCTCCATGGCGCCGAACAAGGGGACCTCGACGACAAAGAAGTCGAGCGTCTGCGCCAGCGCCTGCAGACGGTGTCGGTGGCGCTGGAGCGGCAGCAACTCGCCGCATCCCTGGACTTTCAGGCCATCGAGCGGGTCACGCGCCCCGGTGTGGCCCAGATCTACGTGGAGACTCCGGCCGGCGTGGTGACCGGAACGGCGTTCGGGGTGTCTGCCTCGGGGGTCCTGATGACGAACCGCCACGTCGTGCAGGAGTCCGACGGGACCCCCGCGTCCGGTCGCATCGGCGTCCAGTTCTCCGACTCCAAACAGGTCTGGCCCGCCCACGTCGTCGCCGTTTCGGCGACGAGCGACCTCGCCCTGGTTCAGGCGGAACGGATCGATGGGACCATCCCCACCGTGCGGGGATTCAACGACCGTGCCGATACCCTGACGTCGGGATCCCCGGTGGCGATCATGGGCTTCCCTCTGGGAGGACGGCCACCCGACGGCGGCGCCGGCGTGGTGCGCCCCCTCCTGACCGCCGGCGTGACCAGCGGGACGCGCGATGGGCTCCTGGAGATCCAGGGCTACGGAGACCGGGGCGCCAGCGGCAGCCCCGTGCTCGATCGGGACGGACGGGTCGTGGGCGTGCTGGTGGGGGGGCGTCAGGACAGCGCCGAGCGTCTCCTCCTGGCCGTGCCCGCGTCCGAGGCCCTCAAGCTCCTGGCTGGTCGCTGAAGGCTCAGGTCCCCACCTCGGTGAGTTGGCGGAGCGCTTCCTTGGCCTGGACCATGTCCGGAAACTCGGTGGTCAACCTGCGATATAGCTCGATGGCCCGATCCTTGTACCCGCCATCCGCGAAGACCTGCGCCCGAGAGAAGAGCGTGATGGCTTCGGCCGGAATGTTGCGGGACTTGCGGCTCTCCCGGGTCTCGACCGGGATCGGCGGCAAGTGGACGTCGGCGATGATCTGCGATGACAGGTCCACGAGGAGATCGTAGATCTTTTCCCGGCGATCCCGCACGCTCTCGCTTTTCAGCACCTCTCCGGTTTCCACGTCGACGACGCGGGCGTCCATGCGAAACTGTCCGTAGAGGTCCGTGAAGCTGCCCAGGACCACATAGCGAGCGCCCACGAGCTTCCCGATCTCAGCCGCACCCGATTTGTCGACTCGGCCCTGGGCGGCCAGGTCCTGCTCGTGCAGCAGCGCGTCCCTGAGGTGACTCCGCTCGACGATCCGGAGATGGGAGTTCTGGGAAAGCTCGGTCAGGAGCATCTGCTGCAGCCCCACCCCCAGGGCGGCGAAGTCGCCCTCCTCCGCGTTCTCGCCGTGGGAGCCCCCGTTGTCGAACTCGAGGACCGCGACGCCGGGTCGTTGATCCGTTGTGTCGGTCTGCGCCTGCACGGCGCTCGTCCATGCCGCTTGGGTCAGCGCGACGGCTACCGAGATCGTCAACAGCTTGGCACCCATACATCCTCCTCGCGTGCTGGCTCGAACGTCCTGGATCGCGGAGCCGGGCGAGCCCGCCCGCATGGCAAGACCCAAGTGGTTTTCCAATATCTGCGACCCTCGCCGCGGGGGAAAGGTCCTCGTTCGACGGCGTCGTTGCCCATCATTGCACCACCTCCGTATATTGGCCATCACTTTCCGGCTCGGTTCCCTCCGAATGGCGCCGTTCTTTCATGGTCGTCTCTGCGGGCCAGCGGAGGATTCGTTCCCGGATGTCGGGCCGCCTTCCACCGCACCGTCCAAGGCATCCATGGCTCCTCAACGGCATTTCGGCTCCACGCGGAGCCATCGGTCGCTCGGCCTCCTGCTCGTCGGCGCCTCGGTCCTGTGGTCCTGCGGGACCGGTGGGTTTCGCGCGCCCGCGGCCCCGAAGCCCGAAGAGATCCCCGCACTCGAACGCGCCGCCGCATCGGCGCCCCGGGATGTGGACGCCCTCGTTCGTCTCGGGGCGGCGTACCGCGCTGCCGGACGCCTGGACGATGCCCAGCGCGTCCTTGAAGATGCCTTGCGGGTGGACCGGTCTTCGGACGAAGCCATCTTCGTGTTGGGACTCGTCTACGACGAGGCGGGCCAGGACTCCAGCGCGGTGGCGCTTTACCGCAGGTATCTGGATGAGCACCCGTCGGGCGCGCTGTCCAACGAGCTGAATCAGCGGCTCGATCTGGTCCGGCGCCGTGCGCTTCAGGCCTCGGTGGACGCCGCGATCGCCGGCGAGAGCGCGTTGGCGTCCACGCCGCCGAAGCCTCGCACGGTGGGTGTGTTCCCGTTCACGTATCAGGGCCCGGACGCGCGGCTTCGTCCGCTTGGCCGCGCCCTGGCGGAAATGCTCACCACGGACCTTTCGCAGACCGACCGCCTGACCGTGGTGGAACGGCTGCGGGTCCAGTTGCTCGTGGACGAGATGAAGCTCACCGACCAGCAGCGCGTCGATCCCGCCACGGCAGCGAGAAGTGGCCACCTCCTGGGGGTGTCGAGGGTCGTCCAGGGCGTGCTGGACGGGAACGAGGACCAACTCCTCATGGAGGCCGTGGCCGTGCCGGTGGGCGGCCAGAGCGCGGAGGTGGGGAAGCCCATGTCCGCCCGCGACCCGGCTCGGCGCTTCTTCGACATGGAGAAGCAGATCGTCCTCAGCCTCTATGAGGCGATGGGCGTCGAACTCACGGTCGCCGAAAGAGAGGCCGTACTGCATCGGCCCACCGAGAACCTCGACGCCCTGCTCGCCTTCGGCCTGGGCCTCGAGGCACAGGACGCGGGTCGCTTCCAGGAGGCCGCCGCCAGGTTCTCCGAAGCCGCCAACCTGGACCCGGGCTTCAGTGCCGCGAGTCAGTTGGCTCAGCAGTCCCAGTCCCTTTTCGTCGCCGAGGGCATGGACCTGGCGGCCCTGATCCAGTCGGGGCTTTCGAGCCCCGCAGATGTGAACTCGGACTACGAACAGTGGCTCACGCGCGTCACCTCCTTCACCGATATCGAGGGGCTGATTCCCGGCATCCTGGGACGCGATCCCGTGCCCGAGCTTCTGGGCAAGGAGGGCGTGGGAAGCCCCGGCGCCACCATCGAGATCATCATCCGGCGTCCGGGAGGCGACCGATGAGCATGCCGATGCCCCCACGCGTTCGGCGCGTGTTCTGCGGCGTGGCGGCCTGCCTCGGCGCGTGGGCGACCCCGGCGGCCGCGCAGGTCACGCGGCCGACGGTCGGAGCATCCCTGTCGTGGCAGAGCTACTCCTTCGACGCCGCGACCACGCTCGGCATCGAGAAGCTCGGCCTCGCGTCCCTCTACTTCTCGGCCGCCACACCCCTGATCGATCGCCTTTCCTTGAGCGTGACCGGGGCGTGGGCCAAGGGTGCGATGAGCCAGGCGGGAGGCGAGCAACTCGACATCTCGGGGCTCACGGATACGCAGGTGAGCCTCACGTACTCGGCGAACGAATTCATCAACCTCTCCGGGATCTTCGTGGCCCCCACGGGGAAGGAAAGCCAGACGCTCAAGGAGTCCATCGTGGCTGGAGCCATGGCCTCGGATCTCTTCCCGTTCAAGGTGTCGAACTGGGGGAGCGGCGGGGGCATGGGCGTGAACGCCTCGCTGGCGCATCCCGCCGGACCGGTGGGCGTCGGTCTCTCGGTCGGACTCATTGGAGGACGGGAGTTCAAGCCTCTGGGCGAAGGACAGTTCGCCTACCGTCCGGGCACTCTCGTCCGGATCGTGGGGGCGCTGGACGGCACCGTGGGCCAGGCGTCCAAGGCCTCGCTCCAGGTCACCTACCACCGGTACGGCAGCGATCAGATCGACGGGGCCAACCTGTTCCAGTCGGGAGACCGGCTCCAGGCGCTGGCCAGCCTGGCGTTTCCCGTGGGGGGAGGCACCAACGGCATCGCCTACGGCGGGGTCACCCACCGTCAGCGGAGCACGCTCCTCGAATCCGTCATCTTCGCCCAGGATTCCCCTTCCCAGAACCTCTTCGTAGTCGGAGGAGGATTCCGTACGCCCCTGGGCTCGCGGGTACTGCAGCCCGACGCCGAACTCCGGGTGCTGCGACGCTCCGACTCGGCCGGCCAGGGCTTCGACCTCCGGGTGGGCACGAGTCTCGAACTCCGGAACGGCGGCTCGACGCTGGCCCCTTCGGCGCGCGTCCACTACGGGAAACTTGAAGTACGACCGGGTGACAAGGGGAGCTTCTTCGGCTTCGAACTCGGCCTCACCGCTCGCCTGCGAGGTGCGCGATGAGCGCCGTGGAGAGGAAACTCAGGGTCTGTGGTCGGGCGCTCGTCGCCGGTGCGATCGCTGTCTTGTCGATCGCGTGCGACGGGACCGGACCCGCTTCGCCCGACGGCGGAGCAGGCCAGGCGAGGTTGGCGCTCTCGGTCCTGATGCAGGCAACGGACCGGGGCGGCGAGGCCCAGGCGTACGACGCCGTGGACGGTGTTCACGTCGTGGTTCGGAGCCAGGACGGCTCGACACTCTACGACGTCCTCGGGAAGTTCAACTCGCAGGGTGCCGAGACGAGGGTGCCGCTCCTTGTGCCTATCGACCAGGAGATGCAGGTCACGTTGGAGGTGACCCTCCTCCGGGGCGCGGATCCGCTCTTCACCGGCACCGCGTCTCTGAGCCTGGCGCCGAGCGACGTCACCGAAGCGAAGCTGGAGCTGATTCCCGTGGCCGCGAGCATCGAGGTTCCGGATTCGCTCCTCCCGCCGCTGAAGTCGATCGGGGAGACCCGGCCGTTGGCGGGGGACGTCCTGTTCGCGACCGGGGATGTCGTGGGAAGTCTGCAACTGACCTGGACGTCGTTGACCCCCCAGGTGGTTACGGTCCGTACCCAGGGAACATCGAGTTCCGTCGTCGCCGTCGGCCCGGGGCAGGGGAGGCTCCAGGCATCCCACGGCACGGTGAAGAAGGTGGTCGGGGTGAGGGTGGATCTGGTGGTGGCCAAGGTCGAGGTGAGCCC
>JBBSOM010000237.1:0-5312 GCA_038259715.1 Longimicrobiales bacterium | reverse complement strand
ATGCCGAGGTGCCGTGAGATGGCTCGGATTCGTTCACGGCTCGCGGAAGCTGGAGGGCAGGCAGGGTCTCAAATGCGCGACTCGGAACGCGTTCCACGAAGGGTTCCGTGCAGGCTACTCAGGAACGGCCGTACAGTAGACGCCGGGGTCGGCCGTTGCAACGTCGCCGCACGGCGGGGGTAAGAATATGTCTGGATATGAAGCTCGATTTCTCTCAACACACAGGTAATACGCATGGATAAAGCCACACTGATCGCCCGGCTGAACGAGGACCTCGCGGGTGAACTTTCCGCGATCACGCAGTACATCACGTATGCGGCCAAAGCGACGGGACCCTACAGGCCTCAGCTTTCGGCCCTCTTTCTTGCCGAGGTCAGTGACGAGCAGGGCCACGCGCACTTCCTGGCGGAGAAGATCGTGGCGCTGGGGGGCGAGCCGGAGACCGTCGCCCGTCCGGTGAAGAAGGCCTCGACCAACCACGAGATGCTCGAGGCGGTGCTGGCCGACGAGCGGCGCGCCGTGGCGGATTACACCGAGCGTGCCAGACAGGCCGATGAGTTCGGCGACAAGGGCCTTTCCGTGAGGCTCGAGGACATGATCGCCGACGAGACCGGGCACGCCGAGGAAGTGGAGCGTATGCTGCGGGATTGGAACGGCTGACGCGCTATCGTCGCGGTAGGCACGTCGCGGTAGGCACGTCGCACGGGGGACGGCGGGGAGGAGCGCCGCGACGCGGAACGTCGTGGTGGAACGGTCGCGGCGGTGGGAGTACCGTCAATCGCCCTCGGGCGGCGCCGGCACGGTCGGGTCGGGCGTTTGACGGCATATAATGGGGGTGAATCGACTCAGGCCCCGGTTGTATGCTTGCGTGCCGGCAGTTGACGGCACAGCAGACGGGAGGATGGGCGCCGCGTCGGCAGCCCGCCGGCGGGTAAGCCTCCCGGCGGTCCTGGCTGCCTCCCTTCCACCCCCGCTACACGTCGGCCCGGATCAGCCCTGCCACAATACGCCCGGGGCCATGGACGCCCCGCACGAGGATCTGCCCGATGTCGGCCGACTTGCTCGGCCCGGAGTGGAGGCCGAGGGCCGACGGCAGGTCCTCGCCGAGGGCGCATAGCGCGTCGAAGAGCGTGACGTAGACCTTCTGCGTGTCGACCCAGACCAGATGCGTAGCCGGCAGGAGCTGGGTGCGCCGACCATCGCGCGCGTCGAGCACGAGGGAGCCCGTCTCGGCCACGGCGCAGCGCGCGCGACTGACCGCGAGGGCTGCGTCCGACGGGGAGACCTTCGGCCGGTCGGGCGCGAGATCCACGGGCACGGTGGCGCCGAGTGCGACCGTGTCGAAGCCCAACGCGAACACGTGCATCCACGCGTGAGCCTCGTTCCTGGAGGCGAAGTCGACCACCTCTCCTCCGGCGGCGGCGAAAAGTGTCGTGAAGGCGCGGATCGGATCGGCGTCGAGGGCGCCGGGCGGACGCGCTGCCGTGAAGTCCCCCGGGTGAGCCACGGCCTCGCGGGTGGCGAGGGCGGTGCGCACCCGGTCCAGGATTCCGTCGCGGGCGCTCACTCGATGCCCTCCTCCCAGCGGGTCCGGAAAGTCTTCTGCGAAGGTACCGGTGGCGTGCGCTGTCCGGTCCATCCGCTCAACATCGGAAGCGCCCGCCCGCCGAGTTTCCCGGGCACGAAGCGGAGCGCGTGGAGCGCGGCACCGTAAAGGCCGGGTTTGTCGGCGGCCCCGGCGTAGGCGCGCATGCCGAGTCCTTCCATCCGGGGCGCGAGTCCTTCCTCAACCGCCCGTTCCCGCCAATAGACCAGCAACTCGGGCAGGGGAATCCGCACGGGGCACACATCCCCGCACGCGCCACAGAGGCTGGACGCGTACGGGAGAGGCATGGCCTCCGCGAGGCCGAGCAGGCCCGGCGCGAGCACGGCACCGATCGGGCCGGAGTAGGTCCAGCCATACGGGTGTCCGCCCGTCTGTCGGTATACCGGACAGATGTTCAGGCACGCGCCGCAGCGCACGCACCGGAGCGCCTCCCAGGCTCGCTCGTCGGCCAGGACGCGGGTGCGACCGTTGTCCACGAGGATGACGTGCACCTCATCGGGGCCGTCGGGCTCGCCGGGGCGCCGCGGGCCCTGGATGAGCGACACGTAGTTGCCGATCGGCTGACCGGTGGCGGAGCGCGACGTCATTTGCAGGAAGCCCGCCAGGTCCTCGAGGCGAGGCACGAGCTTCTCGATGCCGACGAGCGCGACGTGCACGCGGGGCACCGAGGTGGCCAGGCGGATGTTTCCCTCGTTTTCGATGAGTGCAAGGGTACCCGTCTCGGCAACCAGGAAGTTGCCGCCGGAGATCCCGAGGTCCGCGGAAAGGAAGTCTTGGCGGAGTGCCGCTCGTGCGGCGGCGGCCAGCGTCTCGGGGTCCGCATCCAGGGGGGTGTCGAGCTCCTCGTGGAAGAGGCGCCGACAGTCGTCGAGGCTACGGTGGATGGCCGGCCCGACGATGTGGCTGGGTGGTTCGTCGAGGAGTTGGATGATGAACTCACCGAGATCGGTCTCGCGGGTATGGACGCCGCGCGCCTCCAGGAAGGCGTTCACGCCCAGCTCCTCGGAGAGCATGCTCTTGGCCTTCACCGCGCGACGGATATCGTGGGTCGCGACGATGTCGCCGAGCACCGCCAGCGCCTCCTCCGCCGTGCCGGCCCAATGCACCTGGACGCCGTTGGCCTCCAGTCGGGCCTCGGCCTGCTCCAGGTACCGGTCGAGGTGCGTGAGCACGTGGCTCTTCACGTCGCGCATCCAGTCGCGCCACGCTTCCGCGTCTATCGTGCTCCACGCGTCCCGACGGTGCCGATCGAAGGTGCGCGTGGCCGCGGTGACCGAGGTGCGCACGTCGGGATGGTCGCGAAGCAGGTCGCGCGAGGCGGCGGGGTAGTCCCCTGGACGTGTCTGGTGACGCGCTCCATGGCTCATGCGCCGGTCGCCTCCCAGAGTGCGCTGGCCAGATGACGGAACGGCATCGCCATGCCGCGCCGTCCGGCCCGTCCCCCCAGTTGCATCAGACAACCCCCGTCCGCGGACGTCACGAAGTCCACGGCGGGCAGCGTGTCGAGCTTGCGGTCGGCCATCGCGCCGGACACCTCGGGCAACTTCACGGAGAAGAGGCCGCCGAAACCGCAACACTCCTCGTCCGCCTCCCAGGGCAGCACGTTCGCTCCGGCGCCGCACAGAAGCGTCACGGGCTCGTCGTGTACGCGCAGTTCCCTGAGGGCATGGCACCCGTGATGGTAGGCGATGCGCCGGCCTTGAAGACCGTCCCCGAGTCGCTCGATGCCGAGCACGTCGACGAGGAACTGTGACAGCTCGTAGGTGCGCGCCGCGAGTCCTTCGGCGCGCGTTCGGTCTCGCTCGTCCAGCATGTGGACGTAGTTGGCGCGCAGCATACCCGCGCAACTCCCCGACGGGAGCACGACGTACTCCGACTCTGCGAAGACGTCGATCGTGCGCCGGGCCATCCGCCTGGCCTCTTCGACATACCCTGCGTTGTAGGCGGGTTGTCCACAGCACGTCTGTGCCTCGGGAAAATGGACATCGGCGCCGAAGTGACGGAGCACGCGGACCGCGTCGACGCAAGCGTCCGAAAAGAAAGCATCACCGAGACATGTGGCGAAGAGCGCGACACGCATCAGACACTTCCGATCAGAGCGCCAGAACGATGTTGCCGTTCAACCTTCTGTCCCGTCATGGGGTCGGGGGTCCCGGTCGGTAGCGTCTGATGGCCGTGCGGTCGATGTCGTCACGCGTGAACGCCACCGTCTTCAGGTGCTCGTGCGCGAACATGGCGGCCTGATCGGCGAAGTGCGGGGAATCGGGTTGGTCGCTCTCTCCGTATGCGAGCACGGAATAGGCGCGGGGAACGTCGCCGAACTCGACGGCGAGCACCCACCCGTCGCCCCGGTCGGCGGCCAGCCGTCCGTCGTCGGTCTCTTCGTAGGAGAGCGCGCGGAAGCACCCGAGCGTCGGCGGGCACCCGGACACGGGCTCGTCGACGTCCCCGCGGATGACGCGGTGCACGTCCCCCCACTTGCCGTCGAGCGCCCATCCGTGGCGCCCCATCTCCTCGACTGCCCAGGAAAAGGCGGCGACCGCCTCCGTCGGAGATCCGATCCCGACCGGGGTGGCCATGGGCTGCCGGGGCGTCCAGGGTTCGCGGAAGAAGTGTGCGGTGTCGATCGTCTCCGTGTAGCGATCCGCCCATACCTCGAACAGGTTGCCGCCCCGGCTGTCGGCGCCCGCGCTGCGGTCCCACTTCTCTAGGACAGCCAGTGCCTTCGCGACCTGACCCTTGGGCTTCGATGCGCGAACCGCCGCGATCAGCTCGTCGGTGACGCGCTCGGCAACGAGCATCCGGTGCGTGTGCTTCAGCACCACCATCTCTTCCAGGCTGAGCTTCGGCCCGTCGTGCAGCAGCGTGAGCGCGAGTTGGCTGCGCGGCCGCAGTCGGGGCGCCGGCAGGTTCGGCGGCATGGTGTCCCGGTCCATGGGCACGTTCAGGTTCGTGTAGTCGGGAGTATCGTTCTCCTGCTGGACGTAGGCCCCTTTGGGGTTCACGTACAGAGGCAGGTCGTCGAAGGGAACGTACTTCTGCCAGATGTCCGCGCTGGTGCGTGCGATCGCGGCGGTGTCGCCCGTCGATTCGTGCGGCAGGAGGGGGAGCAGCGCGTTGTACAGGTGGGCGATGTTCCCGTCGGCGTCGGCGTATGTGAAGTTCGAGGATGGGTGCGCGCGCCAGCGCATGTCCGCGAGCCATTCGTCGAGGCTCGACGCCTGCATCATGTGCAGGAACTGCTCGCCTCGACGCCATTCGCCGTCACGCGGGTCCTTGAGGATGTAGATCCACGCTCCGTCCCTCAGGATGACCGGCCCATTCGGGGTCCACCACGTCGAGCGCGTCTCCGTGGCGCTTCGCCCGGCGTCCGTCCGGTACTCGACCGTGGTCCTGCGTTCCTGCAGCGGCTGGCTCGCGCCGTCCAGGATGAAGCGGTCCTCGTGGTCGGGGTCCGCCTGGAGCGCGTAGACCTGCGAGTAGGTCGGGTAGTTGTTCGTGGTGGCCCAGCCCAGACGCCGGTTGAAGCCGCCGATGATGCCGAACGCGCCGCCGATGCGGAAGTCTCCATAGAAGTCGAGCACGCCCGGCACGACGACGTGCGCCTCGTAGTAGCCCGCGTCCCACGCCAGGTGCGGGTTGCGAAGCAGCATCGCGTGGCCGGACTTCGTGCGCTCGGGCCCGAAGGCCCAGGCGTTGGAGCCGT
>JBBSOM010000236.1:0-5312 GCA_038259715.1 Longimicrobiales bacterium | reverse complement strand
GTCGCGCTCTCCGGCGCGCTCTCGCACCTGGTGTGGGGCGTGCGGCCCACCGACGCCCTCACGTTTGTGGGCGCCGGCCTGACGCTGTTCGCGGGCGCGCTGGTCGCGTGTTGGCTCCCTGCGCGCCGGGCCACCCGGGTCGATCCTTCGGAGGCGCTGCGAAGCGAGTAGCAGCCTACTCGGGCAGTGCAGCGGGCCTCGACCCGCGCTGCGCGCGGATGCCCCGAGCGCCACGCATCCCCCGCACGCCTTGCACACTGGGGGCTTGACGGTTCTAGTTCCTTTTTCGCCCGTCACGCGACTCGGGAGCCCCCCATGAAGATCCGTACACTTCTCCCCTTGTTGGTCCTGTCCGTCGTCGCCAGCCTCCCCGCGGTCGTCGCGGCGCAGGCACTGCCCCGGACGCACACACCCGAACCCACCACTGCGGATATCACGGCGGCGGACCTCATGACCCGGCTGTACATCTTCGCGGCCGACTCGATGCAGGGTCGGGAGGCGGGGACGATCGGGAACGTGAAGGGCACCGACTACATCGCGTCCGAAGCGAAGCGGATCGGCCTGGAGCCTGCCGGAGACGCCGGGACGTATTTCCAGACCGTCCCGTACAAGATGCGCACGCTCGCCGACGCATCGACGATCGAGGTGAACGGCCACACGCTCCACGTGGGCGACGACTTCCTTCCGGCCGGCGGCGCGGTCGAGTTGAAGGGCGTGCCGATCGTCTACGGGGGGACGATCTCGGAAAACGGCCCTCCCATCACCGAGGCGCAGGCCCAGGACAAGGTGGTCGTGCTCACCGCGGGTGCGGATGCGAACATGCGCCGCCTTTTCCGGATGAACGTCCCCGGGGCACGCGTCGTCGCCGTGGTCGGCCTCGACCAGCTTCCCGAAGCCTTCCGCGGCTACTTCCTGCGGCCCCAGGGCTTCATCGACGATCCGGCAGCCGCTACGAAAGGCGCGGCGGGTGCGGTGATCCTGTCCTCCGCCGCAGCCAATGGGATGTTCGACAAGCCGCTCGATCAGCTCGAGGTGGGTGCATCAGGGGGAACCGCCGACTTCGACATCCGCTACGACGTGAAGCCGATGCCGTACCCGTCGCGCAACGTGGTGGGCATTCTCCGGGGCAGTGACCCGAAGCTGGCGGGCGAGTACGTGGCGATCGGCGCGCACAACGACCACATCGGCATCAGGGACACGCCGGTGGACCACGACTCGCTGCGCATCTGGAACCACGTGGTGCGCCCTGAAGGGGCGGACGACGGAGGGAAGCAGGCGACCCCCGAGCAGCAGGCGGAGGTCGGTCGGCTTCTCGAGGCGTACCGCAGGGAGCATCCGGGATCCGAGCGTCTGGACTCGATCGCCAACGGCGCCGACGACGACGGCTCGGGATCGGTGACGGTGCTCGAGATCGCCGAGAAGATGGCCTCGATGAACCCGCGCCCGAAGCGCTCGACGATCTTCGTCTGGCATGTCGGCGAGGAAAAGGGGCTGCTCGGCTCGGCATGGTTCACCGACCACGCCACGGTCCCGCGGGACTCGATTGTGGCGCAGCTCAACATGGACATGGTGGGCCGCGGCGGCGCCGACGACGAGACCGGACACACCATCGAGGGTGAGCCCCACCACGGTGGCCCGAACTACGTCCTCCTCGTGGGCTCGCGCCGGCTTTCCACCGAGTTGGGCGACATCGTCGAGGAGGTCAACAAGGAGGAAGGCCACGACCTGAACTTCGACTACATGTTCGACGCGCCGAACCACCCGTCCAACATCTACGGTCGGAGCGACCACTACATGTACGCGCGCTATGGCATTCCGATCGTGTTCTTCACGACCGGGCTGCACTCGGATTACCACCAGGTGACCGACGAGCCCGAGTACATCGATTACCCGCACATGGCCAAGATCGGCAACCTCGTCGAGGATGTAGCGGTGCACCTCGGCAACCTGGACCATCGGCCCAAAGTGGATCACCCCATCACGGACTCGAACTGAGGGCGCGACGTATGAGAGGCTTTCGGTTCGCCCGACTCCTCGCGCCGGCGACGCTGGTCGCTCTGGCCTTCGCCGGGTGCGCCAAGGCCCCGGCGGATGGCGGAGGCGCCGCGGCGGATGGCGGAGGCGCCGCGACGGGACCCCCGGCGTCGTATTTCGACAATACCGGCCGCGACGACGTGCTCTCGGGCGGCGTGAAGATGATCCCGATCCAGACGCCCGATGGGGAGTTCCGCGTGTGGACCAAGCGGGTCGGTAACAACCCGACCGTCAAGTTGCTGCTCCTGCACGGCGGCCCGGGCATGACGCACGAGTACTTCGAGGCGTTCGACTCTTATCTGCCGGGGGCGGGCATCGAGTACTACTACTACGACCAGCTCGGCTCCTTCTACTCGGACCAGCCGGACGACACCGCGCTCTGGAACACGGACCGCTTCGTCGAGGAAGTCGAGCAGGTACGCAAGGCGCTCGGCCTCGGGCCGGACAACTTCTATCTGCTCGGGAGTTCCTGGGGCGGCCTGCTGGGCATGGAGTACGCGCTGAAGTACGGCCAGAACCTCAAGGGGCTGATCATCTCGAACATGATGGCCAGCATTCCCGCCTACAACGCATATGCGGACAGCGTGCTCAAGCCGGCCATGGACCCGGACGCGCTCCACGAGATCGAAGCGCTGGAAGCGTCGGGCGACACCGAGAACCCGCGCTACATGGAGTTGCTGATCCCGAACCACTACGAACAGCACCTCCTGCGTATGCCCGCGGCCGAATGGCCCGACCCGGTCAACCGTGCGCTCGCGCACGTGAACCCGGCAGTCTACGTGCCCATGCAGGGGCCCAGCGAGTTGGGCGCGAGCGGCAAGCTCGTCGACTGGGACCGTTCGGCGGATCTCCCGAAGCTCGGGATGCCGACACTCGTGATCGGCGCTGAGCACGACACCATGGACCCGAACTACATGCGCTGGATGGCGGGGCAGATCCCCGAGGGGCGCTTCCTCTACCTGCCGAATGGGAGCCACCTGGCCATGTACGACGATCAGCAGGCCTACATGAGCGGACTGATCCAGTTTCTGAGGGACGTCGACTCGGGGAGTTTCGGGCGATGAGGGGGGTCCTTGGCGCCACGTGGCTCTTGCTGTCGGTGCTGCCCGCCACGCTTGGCGCACAACAGACGCTCGCCGACCGCTTCGAGGTGCGCGACGTCATGATTCCCACCCGGGACGGCGTGCGCCTGAACACGAAGATCTTCATCCCGAAGAACCAGGCAGGTGCCCTTCCCTTCATCCTGAAGCGGACGCCGTACGGGGTGGCCGGCTCGGCCGGCAACTTCGACAGCTACCTGAAGGACCTGGCCGAGGACGGGTACATCTTCGCGTTCCAGGACATCAGGGGTCGATTCGGCTCCGAGGGGCAGTTCGTCATGCAGCGCCCCGCGCGTGCGGAAGGCGACACGACGTCGATCGACGAAGGCACCGACACGTACGACACCATCGATTGGCTGCTCCACAACGTGCCGAACAACAACGGGCGCGTGGGCATGCTCGGGATCTCGTACGACGGATGGACCACGATCATGGGCGCGATCGAGCCGCATCCCGCGCTCAAGGCCATCTCGCCGCAGGCCTCGCCCGCGGACATGTGGCTCGGCGACGACTTCCACCACAACGGCGCGTTCCGCCTGAGCTACGGCTTCGAGTACGCGGCCATGATGGAGACGTCCAAGGAGACCGAGCAGTTCCAGTTCGACCGGTACGACACCTACGACTGGTACCTGAAGCTCGGCTCGCTCGCCCATGTGAACGAGCACGTGCTGGACGGGAAGATCCCCACCTGGAACGACTACGTCGCGCACCCGGACTACGACGGTTTCTGGAAGCGTCAGACTATGATCCCGCACCTCACTTCGGTGAAGGTCCCGACGCTCAACGTGGGTGGGTGGTGGGACCAGGAGGACTTCTACGGGCCGCTGACCATCTACGAGGCACTGGAGAAATTCGACACGGCGGGCATCAACTACCTGGTGGTCGGCCCGTGGAATCACGGCGGTTGGTCGCGCGGTACGGGCGACGCCCTCGGCCCGATCCCGTTCGGGAGCCCTACCACGGAATACTTCCTTTCCAAGGTCCAGGCGCCTTGGTTCGCATACTGGCTCAAGGACCAGGGCACGCTCGACTTGCCCGAGGCCCTCACCTTCGAGGCGGGCTCGAACACCTGGAAGCGGTGGGACATGTGGCCGCCGAAGCGGGACACCGAGGATCGGAACCTCTACTTCCACGCGGACGGAAAGCTGTCCTTCCAGGCTCCGTCTGGCTCGGATCCCGAGCCCTTCGACGCGTATGTGTCCGACCCCGCGCACCCCGTCCCCTACCGGCACCGGCCGATCCAGGCAACATACGGGCCCGGCTCGACCTGGCGGACCTGGCTGGTCGAGGACCAACGCTTCGTGGACGACCGCGCAGACGTGCTGTCCTGGGAAAGCGACGTGCTTGCCGACGACGTGACCGTGGCCGGAGAGATGGTCGCCGACCTGTTCGCGGCCACGAGCGGGAGTGATGTCGACTGGATCGTGAAGCTCATCGACGTCTACCCGGAACAGTACCCGGACAACTGGGCGCTCGCGGGATATCAACTCATGGTGTCGAACGAGGTCTTCCGCGGTCGCTACCGCCAGGGCTTCGAGCAGGCGAAGCCGATCCAGCCGGACTCAGTGCTGCCCTATTCGTTCTCGCTCCACACCCAGGACTACACGTTCAAGAAGGGACACCGGATGATGATCCAGGTCCAGAGCACCTGGTTCCCGATCATCGACCGGAATCCCCAGACATTCGTCCCCAACATCTTCCAGGCCAAGGACTCGGACTTCCGGTCGGCGCGTATCCGCGTGTACCGGGATGCGAGCCACCCGTCGCACGTGAAGGTACCGGTGGTCCGGAAGCCCATCTCGTAGTCCGCCAGTTTCCTCGGGGCCTCGCCCGACGAGATGTGGGCGGTGCACCAGGACCTGTATTGCCACTCCCGCGCCGACGACGAGGGCTACGACCGTCGTCAGCGGGCCGGGCCGCCCTAAGCGGTCGCTGGCCACGGAGGCCGCGAAGTCCTCCCCGGCGACGAGGCACGCCCCACCCTCGTGCCCGGTGCCCGGGAGGAGCGGCGACGAAGGGTGCCCGAAATCGAGATAGCCGTTTTGTGTTGCGGTGCCTCGCGATATGCGTCCACTCAATAGTTGATGCGTAACCTACACGCCTGACGTCGCGCGACTTCCCGACGTCCGTTTCTGTCGTCACGCCCGGTGGTTTGCGCATCGCGGGGCAAGCCCGGAG
>JBBSOM010000235.1:0-5324 GCA_038259715.1 Longimicrobiales bacterium | reverse complement strand
CGGCGGAATCCCGGCCCCCACGCCTCCACTACCGCAAAGGGCAGGGGACGCACGCGGGCTTCGAAGCGCCCCAGCACGGTCCCCGACACGCTGCCCATTCCCTGGGCCGCGACACACGGCGGTCCGGCCAGAGCGCCAAGAAGGAGGAACGGAAAGATCCCTTGCAAGCGCTGCACGATGGAGTCAGGGCTGGGGGATCAGGAACACGAGACCGCTCTTGCTCCGCGACAGGGTCGGGCCCCGCACGTCGATCCCGGCGTCGCTCTTCTCGAGATACGTACGGTCTTCCACCTGAAAGACCACCGAGGCCACCCCCTGGGGGAGATCGACGCCCACCGGCCCCGGAGTCACCTGGGCCTCGATCCTCCCCTCGGCCGACGTGAAGCGGCTGCCTACCGGCGCGAACACGGTGCTCTCGGTGCCGGGCACCCAGCGGACCTGGACTTCGGTGCCCGACGCCACGCCCCGGAGGACGACGCGCAGCGCGCCCGTGCGCACGTCGAGGCGGACGCCCGTGGCCTCGGTAGGCACCGGCTCCATGTCGGGGGCGGAAGCGGGAGGCGTGACGTACGTCTCCCCGCTCCGCACCGCCGCGACGGCTCTGTCCACCCATCCGCGCACGGGTAACCCCGGCATGGCGTAGGCTGCTGCGGCAGTGACCAGGACGAGCCCCGCGGCTCGGCCGAGTCCCCACCCCCACCCCGACCGTGGTCGGCGCGTCGCACCTTCAGGCATCAAGAGCGGCCCGCGCGTACCCAACGAAGGAGGTACGTCCGCTCCCTCCGCCCTGACCCGGGCCCGGACGCGGCCGCGCACGGCCTCCAGGTTCCAGGTCTCGTCCAGGGTGGAGAGGGCCTGGGCGATGTCGTTGCGCCGTGTACCCAGCTCCTCCAGCTCGCTCCGGCAGTCCGCGCACTCCCGGAGGTGGGCCGCCGCCTGGGCGTCGTCCGCCCCGTCACGCAACTCCAGCAGGCGTCCTTCGGCCAGATGCGTCATGAGGGCCCCCCCGCCGGGCCCACGGCCTCCGCGAAGCGTGCCTCGGCCCTGGCCAGAAGGGTTCCGACCGAGCCGGCCGCGACGTTCACCACCTCCGCGATTTCCTTGTAGCTGAAGCCTTCGTAGCGCATGAGCAGCATTTCTCGGTCCCGCGCGGCGAGCTGGTCGAGGGCCCGGCGCGCCCGCGCCCGATCGAGGGAGCGCTCCAACCCACGCTCCGGACCTTCCGTGGCCCCTGGCGTCACCGGGTTCTCCTGAAGAAGACGTCTACGGTTCTCGGCCACGCGGTGCCGGTCCCGGATCAAGTGGGTCGCCGTCTTGAACAGCCAGACTCTGAGCGCCGGCGCGGGCCCTTCCACCCCGTGGGTGAAGAGCCGCACCAGGGCCTCCTGCGCCGCGTCTTCCGCAACGTCCCGGTCGCCCGTGAGCCGATGGCAATACCTCACCAGAGGTGGATACATCTCGTCGAAGGTGGCGTCGAAATCCACGGAGCGTCGGTCTTGTGCCGGCTTTCCTGAAGGAGGATGGTCGGTGCGGTGCACCCGTTCGAGCCGGGTTGTACCCTACCAGCGCGTCCGCAGTCGTGTCGAAGAAGGAACGACCCACGCGGGGGGGATGTGACGTGGGGGCTCAGGCTCCTCCCCGTTCGTCGGTGTCGATGGGGTCGAGTGGGCGGTGTTCGTGCACACGATCGAAGTCGCGCCCGAGCACGTGTTTCATCTTCTCCGCGGCCCCGCGCACGGCCTGGTCCACGGTCGCGGCGTGGTCGGTGACGGCCGTCGGGTTGCGCCCAGCGGGGCGTGCCTCCAGCACACAGCGGAACTTCGTCTCGCCGTGCCCTCCGGTTGGGTCGCTGAGGTGCACCTCGACACGGGTGATGTCGTTCGCGAATCGCTCCAGCGCGGCCTCGACCACGGCGCGGGCCTGTGTTGCGAGGTCCTCGGTTCCTTCGATCTTTGCGTCGGTGTTGATTTGGATCTGCATGCTCTCTCCTCTCTCGTATGGATCGTTCACGTTCCGGCGGACTCGAAGCCGCCGCTCTGGTCTGATAAGGGCGGTCAGGAGCCTGAGACCGACAGCGACCGAGGTGATGGAGGCCAACGAGCAGCCCATAGGAGCGAACGCCTATTCATTCGCGGCCCACGCGTGGACGGATGGGAATGCTGGAGAGCCCTCCTCGCCGGCGGCGACCACGGAGTCTCGCGCCAGCGCGTCCACCATGTCGCTGAAGATGAGGGCGTGGAGCGGGTAGATGCCCCACCAGTAGCACCATCCGAGCAAGCCGGTGGGGGCGAAGAACGCGGTCTGCACAAGGCGTGTGCCCCCGGCTTCGGGGACGGCTTCGAACTGAAGCCAGGCTTTCCCGGGGACCTTCATCTCGGCGCGAAGGCGCAGAAGGAAAGGCTTGCGGACCTCCTCCACGCGCCAGAAGTCGATGGCCTCTCCCGGGTAGATGTCCTGTGGGTGCCTGCGTCCCCGTCGGAGGCCGGGGCCGCCCACGAGCTTGTCCAGGATCCCCCTCGCCTTCCACGCCCACGCCCACACGCGCCATCCCCGGTCCCCGCCCAGGGACGAAAAACTGGCGAACACGGCCTCTGGGGGCACGGCCACCCAGCGCGTGCGCTCCTCCCGGACGATCCCTTCCCGGTCCTCCAGGTGGACACCTGGGCTCCCGCCGGCCAGCGTCCAGCGCGTGGCGACGTTGCCCTGCTCGGTGTGCGTCAAGGCGCGCTCTACCGCTTCCCGGTAAGGACGGGGCTCGATATCCGGGAAGAGCGCGCGAGCCCGCGACATGTCTCCGAGCACCGGCTCCACCACCCCCTCCACCAGCGGCACCGCCAGGGAGTTGGGGATCGGCGTCACCAGCCCTACCCACAGGGCCGCCAGCCGAGGGGCGAGGACGGGCACGGCGAGGATAGCGCGAGGAAGGCCTCGGACGTGGGCGTAGGTCTTCATCATCTCCTTGAACGTCACCGGAGCCGCACCGACGTCGATGATGCCGACGGTGTCCAGGCGTCCCAACGCGCCCACCAGGTAGTCCAAGACGTCGCCCACGGCGATCGGCTGCACCTCGTTGAGGATCCAGCGGGGCGCGATCATGGCGGGCAGTCGTTCCGTGAGGTACCGGACCATCTCGAAGGAGGCCGATCCACTCCCGATGATAGGGCCTGCCCGGAACTCGGTCGTGGGCAGCCCTTCCTGGAGGATTCGCCCCACCTCGGCGCGGCTGGCGAGGTGAGCCGAACGCCTCCGTACGCCGGTGTCCGCGGGAAGGATTCCCCCGAGATAGATGACCTGCCTGATGTGTCCGGCCGCCCGCACGAAGTTGCCCGCCGCGGCCCGGTCCATGGCCTCGAAATCGGAGCCGGCGTACATGGAGTGGACCAGGTAGTAGGCGACATCCACGCCTTCCAACGCCCCAACGAGCGTCTCCGGCCGCTGCAGGTCTCCCTCCACCACCTCTACCTGGCTTCCCCAGGGCCGCGCCAGCGCTCGTGCGCGATCGCGCACGAGCACCCTCACGCGGTGCTCCCCACCAGCCAATAGCCGCTGGACGACTCGGCCACCGATGTATCCGGTGGCTCCGGTGACGAGAACCCTCATGGCGTGCCGTCGCCTGTTGTTTGTCCAAATAATATCGCAGAATGTGTTTACTGTATAATTAATGTATAGCTAATGACGGACGCGGAGGCATCACCTCTGCTGTTCCGGCACGTCAAGATCAGCTCTGGCGAAACGTGGAATTGCGCTGGCGGACCGGCTGGCCGCCAGCGATGAGCCCGACCCGGAGGCCGTGGGGAGCGGACCGCCAGGCGGCGGTAGCCTGGCAGTATGAGGGAACCCCAGCGACCAGGGATAGTAGGAGGGTGGCTCGTTCGACTGTCGCCACGGGACCGCTTGCGAAGCGGGATCCCCAAGCAGAGCAGGCTTCGGCAAAGCTGCCCACGGAACTCATGACCGTGCCCCTGCTCGTCGCCCTGTTGCTCGCCTCGCCGTTCTCCGCACTCGGGTCGATGCTTCGTGCTGCCGAAGCCTCCGCCAGCGACGCCGAGGCGCTGTACCGGGAGATGGGTCTGGCAGGCACCCTCGAGAGTTCCGTGTTCTCCGCGGGACTTCGCAGCGCGGAGCGGCATGGCCTCACGCCGAGGATACTGGCCATCGCGGACATGACGCAGCCGAGCACCGCGCGACGGCTCTATGTGTTCGATTTGCGAGAGAAGCGGCTGGTGCTCCGCACATGGGTCGCTCACGGGAGCAATTCCGGCGGCCTGATGGCGCAACGCTTCAGCAACCAGGACGGCTCACACCAGACGAGCTTGGGCCTCTACCGAGTGGGTTCCCGCATCGTGAGCCCGAAGCACGGGCCCGCGCTCCTGCTCCAGGGGCTCGACAAGGGCACCAACGACAATGCCCGCACCCGCGAGGTGATCATCCACGGCGCGGACTACGTAAGCCCCCGGTTCATCGCCAGGAACGGGCGCCTGGGGCGGAGTTGGGGTTGCCCGGCGGTGCCGAACTCGGACATGGCGGGCGTCATCGCCTATCTCGCCGACGGTGGCCTTCTCTTCGTGTACGGCGGGTGACCGGCCCCTCGAGCGGCGGCCTATCTGAACGGTCGGTGGGTCGATGACCCGCCGCTCCGGTCCTATCCGGCTTGTGCTGACGGCGCTCGCCGTGGCACTTCTGACGCAGTGCCGCGAGCCGCCGGAACCCACGCTGGGCGAAAAGGCCCTGGCGATCGCCAGGGTGTTCGCGACCGAGCATCCCTATAGCACTCGAACCGTGAAATCCGTCGATTTCGCGCCGTTCTTCGTGAAGCACCCAGGATATCGGGCCGATTCGGCGGCCGTGGTGGACTTCTACGGAAGGCGTCGGATGCAGTTCGCATGGATCGTACGCGACTCACTTTCGGCCAGCGCGGCTGCATTCGTGATGCTGGCCGGCGTAACGCCCACGGGGGAAGCCGAGGCCACCGCCACGGGACCGAGCCTCGCGGCGCTGTACGATGAGGGCTTCTCCATGGGCACGCGTCTCCCCCTGTGTGAGAGTTGCGCCCTGGAGCTGGAACTGCGGCTCACCGCCGAATTTTTCCGCTTTGCGGACCGCAGCTACGACGGGTACTTCGTCCGTGATTTGCGCGAACTGAACTGGTTCATCCCTCGTGCCAAGAAGGACTTCTCCCGACTCCTGGACTCGCTGGCGATGGGCAAGATGGATCTCTCCGCCTACGAGCCCGTCAACCCGCAGTACCAGCTATTGAAGGCCGGCATCCAGGCCAACCGCGATCTGGCGAAGTTGCCGTGGCCGGTGCTCGACCTCCCCAAGGG
>JBBSOM010000234.1:0-5324 GCA_038259715.1 Longimicrobiales bacterium | reverse complement strand
ATTCCGGCGAAACCCACGGCCGAAGGCGTGAGTTTGAGGATGGGCCGGTCCTCACTGACTTTCAGCTCGACCTGGATATCGAGATCGGCGTCGGCCGCCGGCGAGCCCAGAATGACGGTGGCGTGATAGGTGCCGATCTCGAGCGATACCGTGGTCGAGGAGAGGGTCAGTGTGGTCGGGGCCGTGGTCGATGCGAAGGACAAGGCCAGCCAGCCGCTGGGCTCCCCCGCCCCGAACTGGACGGTCGCCGAGAGCCCGGTCAGCACCCCGTTACCACCGTTCCCGATCTGGATCTCCACAGAGTCGGGATCAGCGCCGTGGAGTTGCGCGAAGAGGGCAACGTCCTCCATTCCCGCGGTGATGACGGGTCCGGGTTGAACGATGATGCTCGCGGATCCTGTCACTCCCTGAGCCGTCGCACGAAGCTGAGCGGTGCCGGGCTGAAGAGCCGTGGCCCGTCCCTGGGGGTTCACGGAGAGCACCGTCTCGTTGCCGCTGCTCCAGGTCACGAGGGAATTGGGAATTGTGGCCCCGTCCCGGTCGTAGACCACTGCGCTGAACGAGCGGCTTTCACCCGCGACCAGGGTGGCCGCGGACGGCGTGACGGATACGCTTGCGACGGTGACGCTGGTGACATCCTTCGAAGAGCACGCCTGGACCAACCCGACAATTGCCAGGGACAGGGTCAGCGCGGGCCATAGCCATCGGCTTCGGATTCCCGCGGATCCCCTCTTCATCGCGCGTCCGCGGAGGCTACGTCAAAAACCACGGTGAGGGTCTGTGGGCTGTTCGAGGCTGCACCTGAACTCACCTCCACCGTTGCATGATAGGTGCCGACCGCCAACACGTCGGGCGAGGCCTTCAGCGTGAGCGTGGTGGGTGCGCCCGGAGCGGCAAGCGTGGCCTGGAGCCATCCGGTCGGCTCGCCGTCGGCGAACACGACGGAGGTGGTCAGCCCTCCCAGGACCTCGTCCCCGCCATTGGTGACCGCGACGTCCTGAACTGCCGATACCTGACCGCCCACTGTCGCGCTGAAGGAGATCTCGCTGGCGTCCAATTGGATAGCGGGAGGTGCGGGCTGGACCTCGAACGTGACATCCAGATCGCTCGACAAACCGTCCCGGGCCGACGATCCCACCGAGACGGTGGCGTTGTAGGATCCGGCCTGGAGCGCGGCCGCCGACGCGCGAACGGACAGCTCGGCGGGTCCGTTGGTGCCACTCAGGCCGGCGGTGAGCCAGCCGATCGGGCCACTGGATTCATAGGTGACCGAGGCGGATAGCCCCGAGAGCACGCCGTTGCCGCCGTTTTCGACCGTGACGACCTGCGACCCGGACTCGCCGCCGGACACGGCAAGCAGGGACACAGCGGTCGGGGACAGGGCGATGGACGGGCCTTCGAGCACGGTCACGGGTGCGCTAGTCCGGACACTCTCCGCGTCGGCACGGATCGCCGTTTGGCCGACACCGATAGCCTTGATCAGACCGCTGGCGTCCACAGTCGCGACGTCTCCGGCGTCGGTGGTCCACCTGACCTGGCGGCCTGATAGCACCTCGCCTCCAGGACCCCGTACGACTGCCTGAGCCGACTCGGTCTCTCCCTGTATGATCGTGAAGCTGGACGGCGTGATCTCTACGGACGCAACCTGGAGGGGCACCACGGTGCGGGTCTCGCACCCCACCACCGCAAGCGCCAGGACGAATCCCGAGAGTGCCGCGCGAGCCGTAGCCATGGCGGTGCCCTCAAAAAGCCAGATGGAGGAGGCGGAGGTCCACGCGACCCCGCGACGCGGCGACGTCCAGGCCACCCAGCGAGGCCGGTCCCAGGTCGATGGAGGCCACGCCCTGACCGGCGCGTCGACGGCCGCGGAGATTCACGAATGCTTCGATGGCGCCGATCACTCCGATCGCCGCGGCGACGCTCAACCCCGCCACCCGGTAGGGGCGGTGCACCTCTTCTCTCACCACCTCGTTCGGGGGGCACGTGGCGCCGGGGCCCGGTTCCGAGAGACACAACACATCCACCTTCTTGACCAGAAACGCGGTCGCCACCGCGCCCCCCGCGAGAGCGAACACGGTCATGCCGCCGAGCGCCCGGCCGGAATAGAACTGCCCCATCCCCGGAACCAGGATTCCCAGCACCAGCCCCGTGCCTGGATTCGGGGTCGAGACGAGGGCCATGCTCTGCAGCTCCCCGATCCTCTGGGAAATGGCGATGGCGTCAGGCGCGTCGGGCCGCAACTCCAGGTATCGACGCAGATCCCGGGTCGATTCGGCCGTTCGTCCCAGCCGCGCGAGAACCACCCCCCGGTCGTAGACCGCCTCGGGCCATTCAGGCGCATTCGCCGTTGCCGAGTCGAAGGCTGCTACGGCGCCGCCCAGGCCGCCCGCGTCCGCCAGAATCACTCCCTCCTGGAATGCCGCGATGGCGGACTCCGCGATCACCGGCCGGGTTGCGGCGGCCAGCGCCTCGAGGCGACTGCGGGCATCGTTGGCCCCGTCTGGCACCGAGTCGGCCGACAGGACCCGGCAGTACTCGGACATCGCGTCGGTACCGTCTCCCAGATCCTCGAGGACGCGAGCGTGACGATACGCCAGGTCCGCAGACGACGGATCCAACTGCGTGGCCCGGTCCAGGAACGAGCGGGCCTGGTCGAGGTTTCCCAGGATGACAGCCTGTGCCGCGCTCGAAGCCAGTTGTCCGGCCATCGAACGCTCCTCCTCGCCAGGCGGGGAGCCGGCCGGAACGGGCGGGCACGCATAGAGCCCGGAGCCGGGAACGTCCCGCTTGAGGGGAAGCTCCTGGGCAGAGAGCGACCCGACACTCCACCCGACGACCGACAGAAGCAGCCAATGGAAGGAGAAGCCAGAACGCCCGTGGTTCAATTTCCATCGGGCCATGGGGGGGCACCTACAGAATCTGGTTGTCCGGTGCGGTCGGGGTCCTGACGGCGGATGACCAGCAAACCCGCACCCGGGAAGATGAAGATCCGGATGAAGCGGCCTCAACGCAACCGAAAGCTATCTGGAAGCGTCTCCGGGAGTCCACGATCCGTTCCCCCACGGGCTCCGGGGGATCCACGGAACGCACATGGTTGTCGTGGGGGCTGGAGGCTGCAGGCCGTCCCCACGATCGTAGGAGATCGCGCCCGCCCACCTTCACCCGGTTCCGATCTTGTCCGACGCCGATTCGCAGTCCCCCACGACCCCGCCCGACCTCGATTTCGTCCAGCCGTGGTTCCTGGGGCCCGCGGCGGAGAACGACCGGATGCTGGAGGAACTCGTCGTGGAGTTTCTCCGCGATCACGCCTACTGGCGGCGCAACTTCCACCCCGAAGACGGCCTGCGTATCTCGGCCGGCGCTCGCAACGCACCGGCCTTTCTTGACGCGCAGGCCCGCATCCGCTCGGAACTGTATCGGCTCTCGGCGTCGTTGAAGCGGGCGGTGCCGGTCTTTCATCCGCGCTACGTGGGCCACATGACCGGCGATCTCCTGATCCCCGGGCTCGTCGCCAAACTCATCACGACGCTCTACAACCCGAACAACGTCTCGGAAGAGGCGGCGCCGGTTACGCTCGAGTTCGAGCTTCAGGTCGGCGAACAGCTCGCGCGCATGTTCGGCTATGCCGTCGATGACGACGCCGAACCCTGCGCCTGGGGACACCTGACGAGCGGCGGTACGGTCGCGAACTACGAGGCGCTCTGGAACTTCCGCTCGGTGAAGTTCTACGGGCTCGCGCTGCGGGAGGGCGCGGCGGCGGTTGGGTTCGATCCCGCCTCCGTGGGTCCGGCGCGGAAGACCCTGTCGGACTACTCGGCGTGGGAGCTCATGAACCTCTCTCTCGGCGATGTGATCGCCCTGCGCCGCCAGGTTGCGGGGATCCTGCACGCGGAGGAGTCGCCGGAGCGGTTTCGTGCGTTCGCGCAGGCCGTGCGCGCCGAGCGCATCGAGAGCCTGGGTACGGCCGGGTTCTTCCTCAAACATCGCGATCTCGCACCCCCGCGGGTGCTCGTGTCCGCGTCGGCGCACTACTCGTGGGCCAAGGGCATGAAGGTGCTCGGGCTCGGCACCGCCAATCTCGTCCGGATCGCGGTCGACGGTCACATGCGCATGGCGCCCTCCCACCTGCGCGCGGAACTCGATCGCGCCGAGGCCGAGCAGGTGCCGGTACTCGCGGTCGTGGGCATGCTGGGCACGACAGAGTTCGGCTCGGTCGATCCGATCCACGCCATCGTCGACGAACGAGATGCGCGTCGCGCGCGCGGCATCGACTTCGGCGTGCACGTCGACGCGGCGTGGGGTGGATACCTCACGAGCGTCTTCCGACGCCCCGACGGAACGTTTCACAACCAGGAAGAGGTCGCCCAGGGCTTCCGCCACTTTCCGAGCGACACGGTCTATCGGGCGTTCGCGGCGCTGCCGCGCGCCGATTCGATCACCGTCGACCCGCACAAGCTGGGTTACATACCCTATGCGGCCGGTGCCTTCGTGGCCCGCAACCGCGAGGTCGTGGACTTCATCACGCAGGAGGCGGCCTACGTCTTCGATCTGGGCGACGAAGAGGCCGAGCTACCGCGGCGCCAGACGCTGCGCAACCTGGGTCAATACATCCTCGAGGGGTCGAAACCAGGGGCGGCGGCGGCAGCCGTGCACGTGACGCATCGGGTGCTTCCCCTGGATTCCGAAGGACTCGGACGTATGCTGAAGCTCACCGTGCGGGCCTGCGAGATCGTCTACGATTCAGTGCCCGCAGTACAGGCACGCCTCGAGGGACGGACGCGACTGTGTGTACCCTTCGAGCCCGACTCGAACCTGATCTGCCTCGCTCTCAATCCGTGGCACAATCGGTCGGCGGCAGCGATGAACCGCTTCTCGCGGGCGGTGTTCGCGCGTATGAAGGTCGACGGCGACCGCCCCGTGCAGGTGAAGACCTTCATCGGCTCGTACACTTCGCTGCTCGAGGAGACGCTACCGGGAGATGAGACACACCGGATTCTCACGGAACTCCACCTCGATCCGGGTACGCTTCGAGCGGCTCCCGCCGATCCGCTCCATGAAGCCGATCACCTCTTCATCCTGCGTCACACCCTCATGAACCCCTGGCTGTTGGCCGGCCCCGATGAGCGCTCGTACATTGATCATTATTGGAGCTACCTGGAGCAGGTGGTCGACGAAGTGTTGGCGGATGTGGGTTCTCTGAACTTTGTCCCCGTTTCTCTCTAAACTCTGTCCCCCTCCGGGGGTGAGTTAAGCTGCTTCGGGTTCCGAGTCGGCCTCCGGTTTGAGGTGACGGGTGCGGTAGGAGCGGCCCCTGAGGACGAAGT
>JBBSOM010000233.1:0-5378 GCA_038259715.1 Longimicrobiales bacterium | reverse complement strand
GTGCTTGCATTGCCCTGAACCCTCGCGGCGGCGCGTGGTGAAGATTCTCGTGGGGGGCGCCTTGACCGCTATGGGTCTACCAGGAGAGGCCCGGGGAGAGGATTTCGACGTGCTCGTGGGTTCGCTGGATGAGCTTCCGCCCGGCGCCGTGAAGTCGGCGAAGTACCACGGGATGCCCATCCTCCTGATCCATACGGACAAGACTGTGGAGGTGCTGTCCGCCATTTGCACGCACGAGGGATGCACGGTCGCGTGGGACGGGGCGAAGAAGCGCATCTTGTGCCCCTGTCATGGAGGGCAGTACGACATCCGCGGGAAGGTTCTGGCCGGGCCGCCTCCGGCGCCCTTGATCCAATTACCGGTCAAGGTCGAAGCTGGCAAGATCTACGTGGTGGAGTGAGCCTCGGCGACGACGATCAGTCCTCGCCGTACCCCCGACGCTCCCCGACCTTGCGGATCAGCTCCGCGAGTCGGACGGAACCCGACCTCCAATGGCGGACCACGGCGCGCTCCGCGACGTCAGGGTCTCCGACGCGGATGGCTTCGACGATGGCCTGGTGCTCGGGAGAGGCCAGGATCCGCGCCTCTCCGGCGACCCGGTTCACGTAGAGGTCCCTGTAGCGGTCCACTTGTGGCCGGATCGATTGAAGCTGGCTCAATACGCGGCTGCCCGTGGATCGCGATGTGAAAGCGATATGGAACTCGGTGTCCCACTGGTTCGCCTGCTCCGGGTCGATCTCGCTGGCCGTCACAAATGCCAGCGCACGTTCGTTGAAGAGCTCCATCTGCTTTGCGAGTTCCTCCCGTTCTTCGAGGGGAAGGGCCGCGACCTCTCTGATGGCCACGCCCTCCAGCGCGCCGACCACGAAGAAGAGATCCCGCATATCCTCCACGGTCAGGGACGCCACCACGAAGCGGGAGTACGTGCCCAAAGCCGTCTCGACCATGTACCCTTCCCGCACGAGGCGCTGGAGCGCCGCGCGCAACGTCGCGCGTGAATGGCCCAGGTCCTCAGCCATTCGGGCCTGGATGATGGGCGTACCGGCGGAGAGACGGCGGAAAAGGATCAACCGCCGGATCTGGTGATAGGCCTCGGTGACCCTGTCTGCGTTTCCCGACGGATCGGAGACCGGATGTGAGGGGTCCGTCACCTTCGTTGTCCCTTACGAGGTAGACGCGAAGAAGCCCCTACTCCTGTTGGAGTAGGGCGGGCACGGTGATCCGTGGAACGTCACACAATAATGCGCTACGATCGGCACCGATGCAATTGACGTGGCGTGCTGCCCCCGGAGCGCAACCGCGTATATCTTGAACGGTCGTGTCGAAACCGTTTCGCAAACCCATCTTCGCGCTCCTCGCGCTCTCGGTCGTTCCAGGCCTGATCCTGGGCCGGACGGGCATCCTTCCGTGTCCGCACATGGAGGGGATGGTCGGGATGGTCGGCGCCATGGACCATGGCGCGATGCCTATGGCGCGGATGGGGGCGCCGATGGGCGACGTGGAGCGTGACCACACCGCGCACGCGCAGTCGACCGATGCGACCCCGCATGAAGACGGGACGTCCGGGGCGCCTCTGGGTCACGCCCCATGCACGTGTGAGGGGGGCTGCCCTGGCGCGATGGCGACGGAGTCGCTCCCCGCACCTCGCCTCTCCTTCGCGCCATCGCACGTCTGGACGACGGTCGCCACGACCGAGCCGTCAGCGAGCCGCGTGGCCACCTCCGTGCCGTACCTCCTCCCGTTCCCGCTCGGTCCACCGATCCGCGCTTGAGTCAGCTGCTGTGACGAATTCGTGGCGGGCCGGCGACGGATGCCGGTCCACTCAAGATGCGTGTATCGAACGGGAGGAGAATCATGGTCGACACTCGACGGCGGAGCGCAGCGCGCCCGCCACACGGGAAGGTTGTGTGTGGAAACATGATGGGCGGGCTGGTGTGGGTGGCAATGATGGCCGTGACCGCCGCAATGCCCCGGCCGCTGGTGGCCCAGGCGACGGGGTGGATCCAGGGCCGCGTGGTGGCGGCCGACGCAGGGGCTCTCGCTGACGCGACGGTGGTTGTCGACGGCCTCGGGGCCCAGGCGTTGTCCGGCAGTGCGGGGTTCTATCTGCTGGGTCCGGTTCCAGCCGGAAGGTACAGGCTCCGGGCGACGGCCCTCGGCTTCGGAGACGCGGACGCGAGTGTCGTGGTCACGGCGAATGACACGGCGCGCGTGGACTTCACGCTCGAGACCGAAGCGCTCCGTCTGTCGGGAATTTCGGTGTCGGTCCTCCGTCCGACCCTGAAACCGCAGACCGACCTCGAAGGTCGGCGGGCCCGGGAGAGCAACCCGCGCGACGTGGGAGACCTCCTGCGCACCCTACCGGGAGTGAGCGCCGTGAAGCGGGGTTCACTCGGGCTCGACCCGGTGGTGCGCGGGCTCCGTGAGACGGAGGTCGGCGTGTATCTGGACGGCACCCGCCAGTTCCCGGCCGGGCCCGCGCGTATGGATTCGCCGCTCTCGCATCTCGATCCGAGCACGCTTGACAACATCGAGGTCGTGAAGGGCCCGTACGCGCTCACCTGGGGCGCCGGCAACATGAGCGCGATCCGCGTGCGCACGCAGACGCTGCCGCCGTCGGCCGCCGGCCCGATTCACGGTCGCGTGCTTACGGGCTACGACGCCAACCTGGACGCGAAGGAAACATCGGCGTCATTGCTGGGCCGAGGGGGTCGTCTCTCGTACTGGGCGAGTGGGGCGTGGCGTGAAGGGTCGAACTATACGACCGGTTCGGGAGAGGAGATCCCGGCCGGGTATCGGTCATGGGAGGGACGAGGCAAACTGGGTTGGGCGCTCGCACCCGGCTCCGACCTGGTCGTTTCAGGAGGCTACCAGAAGCAGAACGACATCGACTATCCAGGGCTCATCCTGGACGCGAAGTACTTCCGGACGCTGAACGGGTCGGCCGAGTGGACGCTCGATCGGCCGTCCGAGCGCCTGAAGAATCTGGACGTGCTCGCGTACGCCAGCGATGTGAACCACGCGATGGACAACGACGACAAGCCCACAGCGATGGCCAATCCGAATCGGATGCCGCCCTTTCCGCTGGACGTGGGGGTGGATGCGGGCATCCGTGTGTACGGCGGTCGCCTCGCGGCAACGCTCTCGTCGAGTTCCTCATGGGAGTTCGAGCTCGGGGGCGACGTCTACCATACGTTGCGACAGGCCACCCGCACGATCCATCGTCGTGACACGGGCATGTTGATCTTCACGGACCTCATGTGGCCCGACGCCGTGATCACCGATGGCGGGCTCTTCGCGAGGGCCACGCACACGCTCGCCTCGGGCATTTCGTTGGCGGGTACGGTCCGGTTGGACGGCGTGAGCGCCGGAGCGGACTCGGTCAGCGCGTTCTTCGCCGAGAACGTGGCGTCGGGCGATGCCCTCGACGCGACCGAAGCGAACCTGAGCGGCGCGGTCACGATGAGCTTCCAGCCGGCCAGCGCGTGGTCCGTGGCGCTCGGCCTGGGCTCGGTGGTGCGAACCGCCGACGCGACCGAGCGATACTCCGACCGGATTCCGGCGAGCAAGGCCCAGACCAGCGCGGAATTCGTTGGGGATCCATCGCTCGCGCCCGAGCGGAGCACGCAGGCCGACCTGTGGATGGACGGCCGCTTCTCCAGGCTGTCCCTGTCGGTCAACGCATTCGCACGCCGCATCGACGACTACATCACACTGCGGGCAACAGGGCTTCCGAAGCGCCTGCCGCTGAGCCCGCCGATCGTATATCAGTACATCAACGGCAAGGCGTTCTTCTGGGGCAGCGAGGCGAGTGCGGTCTGGGCGGTGTCGGACCCGGTGACGGTGTCCCTCCAGGGTGGGTATCTGTGGGGGTCGGACCGCACGCTCGACGAACCGGCGCTCGGTGTGCCGCCGCTGCACGGCCAGGCGAGCGTCCGCTGGCGCCCGGGGGGCGGTGCGTCCTGGTTGGAGGGAATCGCGCACGCGTCGTCCGACCAGAACCGCGTAGCCACTGCTCGTGGGGAGAAGCCCACCGGCGGATACGGCACGTTCGATGTGCACGCGGGGCTCATCGTTGGTGAGGGTGTCCTTCTGCGTTTCGGGGTCGACAACGTGGCCGACCGTTGGTACGTGAACGCGCTCAACGCGCGCAACCCCTTCACCGGTGCACCCATCGCCGAGCCGGGGCGGGTTTTCTCCGCCCGCGTGAGCTGGGCCTTCTGATGTAGGCCCCTTCGCGGCCTGAACATCGTGAACCAGGTGCTGGTCGCAGGGGACGGGCTTCGATCAAGAAGCTCGTCCCCTGCTCCAGGGTATTCGCACGCTAAGGCGATTTCCAGTGACCGCGGAGGAAGACCATGACGGGACGCACACCTTCTAGTGACGCCTGTTCCAGCGGCGGCGAGATCGATCGCCGGACGTTCGGTGCCTACCTTGCCATGCTGGGTCTCGGCGCCACGGGCGTCCCCCACGCCCTCTCGGCCGAGAATCAGTCAGACGGGCCGCTAGGGGCTCGGGTTCCGGAAGATCCGCTGGCTTCTTCCGCATCGCTGGATGCCTCCATCACAAAGGAGACGCTCAAGGCCGCAGAGACCATGATGGGCCTCCGCTTCACGGACGCGGAGCGGGAGATGATGCTGCAGGGCTTGAACGAGCGGCTGAAGCTCTTTGAACAGATTCGCTCCATTTCGATACCGAACGAGGTCCCGCCCGCGCTGCGCTTCGATCCTGTTCTTCCGGGTGACGAGCTGCCGACGGAGCGGCGGCCCTTCCGCCTCAGCCGCCAGCCGCGCATTCAGCGGCCGTCGAATCTGGAGGAGCTGGCGTACCTCCCGGTCACTCAACTCTCCGAGTTGATTCGTACACGCCAGGTCTCGTCGGTGGAGTTGACCCGCATGTATCTGGAGCGCCTCCGGCGGTACCAGCCCGACCTGTACACCGTGGTCACCTTCACGGAAGATCGCGCGATGGAGCAGGCGGGGCGGGCGGACAGGGAGATCGGCCTCGGACGGTACCGAGGGCCGCTGCATGGAATCCCCTGGGGCGCGAAGGATCTGCTCGCCGTGTCCGGCTACCCCACGACCTGGGGCGCCGAGATGTACGCGAACCGAGTGCTCGACTACGAGGCCACGGTCGTGCGCAAGCTCGACGCCGCCGGCGCCGTCCTGGTCGCCAAACTTGCCACCGGCACGCTGGCGAACCTGGACCGCTGGTTCGGCGGCCAGACCAGAAACCCGTGGAACCCGGAGATCGGATCCGGCGGCTCCTCCGCAGGCCCGGCGTCTGCCACTTCCGCCGGACTCGTCGCCTTCGGCATCGGCACGGACACCGGCGGCTCGATCACACACCCCTCGTCCCGCTGCGGGGTCACGGGCCTC
>JBBSOM010000232.1:0-5385 GCA_038259715.1 Longimicrobiales bacterium | reverse complement strand
GTTCTGGTCGCGCACAAGCTCGACGAGGTCATGAGCGTCGCGGATCGCGTCACCGTGCTGCGACGGGGCCGAACGGTGCTGGCAGCGCCGATCACCGAGGTGACCGTGGGCGGCCTCGTCGAGGCGATGGTCGGGGGCGGTGCGGGCGCCGCCACCGCATTGGGTCCGAACATGGGCTCGATCGTGGGCCTGAACGTGGGCTCGAAGGTGGATGCGAAGGAGGGGACGGCCTTTCCCGCCGGGCCCGGCGGGAGAGTGGACGGCGCGGCCTTCGCGGCGAAGCTCGAGGACGTGCGTGTCCGAGGCCCTCGTGGAGAATGGGCGGTGGACCGGGCCTCGCTCGAGGTGAGGCGCGGCGAGATCGTGGGTGTTGTCGGCGTCGAGGGGAACGGCCAACGGGAGCTGGCGCTGGTCCTTTCCGGGCGGATGCGACCTGACCGGGGCGCAGCCCACGTGCCTGGGGAAGTCGCGTTCATCTCCCAGGACCGAACCCGTGAGGGTCTGGTTCCGGACTTCGACCTGACCGCCAACGTGGCCCTCGCGCTGGCGCGAGCGCCGGCCTACCGGCGTGGACCGCTGCTCCGCTGGCGCGCGCTCACCGACCGCACGCGGGAGATCATGGAGCGCTTCGACGTGCGCGCGCCTTCGACCACCACGCCGGCATCGGCCCTCTCCGGCGGCAACCAACAGCGCGTGGTCATCGGGCGGGAGCTGGCGATGTCCGCAGAGTTGCTCGTCGCCGAGAACCCGACCCGTGGCCTGGACGTCGCGGCGTCCGCGTTCGTGCACCGCGAACTGAGCGGACTCGCGGCGCGCGCGGATGGCCCGGGTGTGTTGTTGATTTCCACCGACCTCGACGAAGTCCTCGCCCTGGCGCGCCGTGTCTTCGTCATGACGAGGGGGCGGCTCGTCCCGGTGGCCGCTGACGCCCGCACACGGGACGTGGTGGGCGGGCTGATGGTCGCGGGGACGCACGCTCCGGATGCGCGTTCTGTCGATACCGACGACGGGGATGCCCATGGCCTCGACGCGAATGTCTGATACGCAAAACGCCGCGCGGCCGTCGGCGCTTGGCCCGCTCCTCGTCGCGGGTGGGGCGCTCGTGGCGACGCTCGCCGCCGCGGCGGTCGGCCTCGCGCTCGGCGGCTACGATGTCGGTCGGGCCGCCGCCGCCCTCCTGTCCGGTGCGTTCGGGAGCACGGACGCGGTCCTCTCGGTGACGTTCGTGCGCGCGGTCCCGCTCATCCTGACCGGGCTCTCCGTGGCGCTCGCCTTTCGAGCCGGCGTCTGGAACATCGGCGCGGAGGGCCAGCTCTACGCGGGGGCCATCGCCGCCGTCTGGGTCGGCATCCGCGGGGGTGCGCTTCCGGCGTGGGTGCTCGCTCCCGCCGTGTTGATCACCGCCGCGTTGGCGGGCGCCGCCTGGGCGCTGGTGCCCACCCTCATGAAGCTGCGCCTCGGAATCGGCGAGGTCATCACCACCCTCCTCATGAACTTCGTGGGCATCGACCTGGCTGCCTGGGTGGTCCATGGCCCCCTGCAGGAGTCGCGCGGCGTCTTTCCGCAGACGGACCCGATCGCACCTGGCGCGCACCTCCCGGTGTTGGTGGCCGGCACGCGGCTGCACGCGGGCTTCATCCTGGCGGTTGTGGCGGCCCTCGCGCTCTGGGCATGGCTCCGTTGGACGCGTGCGGGCTTCCATCTGCGCGCCGTCGGAGCTTCTCCGGAGGCCGCCCGCGTGGCGGGACGCATTCCGGTCGGGCGGGTCACGGCCGGCGCCTTCCTGTCCTCCGGCGCGCTCGCGGGGCTCGCGGGTGGCGTCCAGGTGGCGGGTGTGACCTTCGCGCTCTACGAGGGACTCTCGCCCGGGTGGGGCTACACGGCCATCGCAGTGGCGCTCCTGGCCGGACTGCACCCCGGCGCCGTTCTGCTCACCGGCCTGCTGTTCGGCGCGCTCGAAGGAGGCGCGGGCGCCATGCAACGTGCGGCCGGGGTCCCCGCCGCATGGGTTGGCGCGGTCGAGGCGCTGGCGATCCTCTCCGTGCTGGCGGTCGACCAACTCGTGCGCCGGGCGCGGATGCGCAGAGTCGTCCACGCGGCGGAGCCGGCCGATGCCTGACGCCGCGCACTTTGCGGCCCTGCCCGCCTTCCTCGAAGCGGCGGTGCGGCTCGGCATTCCGCTGGCCCTGGCCGCGCTCGGCGAAACGGTGACCGAGCGCAGTGGCGTCATCAACATCGGGCTCGAGGGCTCGATGATCGCGGGCGCGCTGGGCGGCGCGCTCGGCGCCCTCGCCTTTGGCTCCGCCGCCCCGGGGGCGCTCGTCGGGGCGATGGCAGGGTCGCTCGTCGCCGCGGTCTTCGCGGTCTTCATCCTCGGGCTCGGCGCGGACCAGATCATTACGGGGACGGCGATCACGCTCGGGGGTCTCGGGATCACCGGTGCCATCTATCAGGCTCGCTTCGGCGTGACCGGTACCGCGCTCACGCTTCCCACACTGGCGCCCATGACGATTCCGGGCCTCTCCTCGATTCCCTGGGTTGGGCGGGCGCTCTTCGTCCAGGCGCCGACCGCATACCTCGCATACGTGGCGGCGCCGCTGATCTGGTGGTTTCTCTTCCGGACCCCGTGGGGCCTGGAACTCCGTGCCACGGGAGAGGCGCCGGACGCAGCCGCAGCCGCGGGCGTGCGCGTTCTCCGGGTCCGATTCGTGGCTACCCTCTTCGGAGGTGCTATGGCAGGCCTGGCAGGGGCCCATCTTGCGCTTGCGCACGCCGGGACGTTTGCCGAAAACATGACGGCGGGGCGCGGCTTCATCGCCATCGCGGTGGTGGTGCTCGGACGTTGGAACCCGATCTGGGTGTTGCTGGCGGCCCTCTTCTTCGGAGCAGCGTCCGCCCTCCAGTTCTTCCTGCAGACGCTCGGGCTCGATCTGCCGTACCAGCTCTTTCTGGCCCTCCCCTATCTGCTCACGTTGGCGGGCCTGGCGGGATGGGTCGGTCGCTCGCGGGCGCCGGCGGCGCTCGCGTTGCCGTGGCCGCGACGGGAGTCCAGATAGGCGCGATGCACGCTGGGGCCGCCACCGCGATCGGCGTCGCGGAGGCTCCGGATTCGTCATTTTTCCGCGTGGGTGGCGCCAGCTCGCGGCTCCGATCCCACCTCGACTACGTCATGCACCTTTCAGCTGAAAGGTCCCGGCGGCTGTCGTGCAACGCGGCTCGGGTAAGCGGCAACGCGCCAGGACGCCGGTAAGCGTCAGCTCTGTGTGCGGGCTGCTGTCGCGCCGGCGATTCCCCCCATCTGCGAAGCCGTCAATCGCCGGCGGGCAACCGGTCCCCATGGGCTTGCCGCGGTTCACCGCAAAATATGCCGTCAAACGCCGCCGCGACCGCACCATCGCATCCCCTCGGGCGATTCACCCCAATAATATGCCGTCAAACGCCGCCGCGACCGCGCCATCGCATCCCCTCGGGCGATTCACGGTATCCGCCGACGTGGCCGTGCCCCTCCCCCGCGTCCTTTCGTCGACACGCGCGACCGCCAGGCACGCCGGCGCGCGTAACCTGATCGGCCCGGACGGGTACCCCCCGCGTCGCACATCTCAACCGTCCTGAATGAAAAGAGTGAGCACCATGGCCCTCCGTCGGCTCGCACGCGCAAGCTCCTCGATCCTGCTGCTGACGCTCCTCGCCCTTCTTCCCGCCCCGGCCCGTGCGGGCGCACAGTCGCTCGACGGCGACGGTCTCATCGCGACGGGGCTCCTGCTCCGCCAGATGGATGGCGTGAAGCGCGTCCTCATGATCGGCGCACACCCGGACGACGAAGACACGAGCCTGCTCGCCGCCCTCTCTCGCCGATATGGCGCGCAGACGGCGTACCTGGCCCTGACGCGCGGGGAGGGAGGCCAGAACCTCATCGGGCCGGAGCTATGGGACGGCCTGGGCATCATCCGTACCGGCGAGCTTCAAGCCGCACGCAAACTGGATGGTGGCTTGCAGTTCTTCACGCGCGCTTTCGACTACGGATTCTCGAAGCGCGCCGACGAGGCGCTCACCTTCTGGCCGCACGATGAGCTTCTGTCGGACGTGGTGTGGATCGTCCGGCGCTTCCGGCCGCAGGTGATCGTCACGGTTTTCCATGGGACACCCGTGGATGGGCACGGCCAGCACCAGGCGGCCGGGATCGTGGCGCGGGAAGCGTTCAAGGTGGCGGGCGATCCCTCGCGTTATCCGGAGCAACTCCGGGAGGGCGTCGAGGTGTGGACCCCGGAGAAGCTCTTCGAGCTCGCACGCCGGAATCCGAGCGAGGCCACGACCGAAATCGAGACGGGGGAATACGATCCGCTCCTCGGGCGTTCGGAGTTGATGCTGGCGATGGAGGCCCGTTCGTTCCACCGCTCGCAGGATATGGGTGCACCCCGGCCGCTGGGTCCGCGTACTTCGGGCCTGCGTCTGGAGACGGACCGCACGGGAGCTGGCGACGCGGAGGGGATGTTCGAGGGCATCGACACCGCGATGGCCGATGCCGCGGCCTCCCTTCCGCAGGCCCAGGCCGGTCCGGCGAAGGCGCATCTCGAGGCGTACCGGGCCTCCCTGGCTGCGGCTCGGGAGCATTTCGGTGGCATCGACCCCTACGCGGTGGTCGCGCCCCTCGAGGAAGCGGTCGGTCACCTCCTGATGGCGAAGAAGGCTGCTGGATCCGCGGCGGGTACCGAACTGACCCACGTGCTCGACCACAAGATCGACCTGGCCCGGCGGGCCTTCCTGGCGGCCGAAGGCGTTCGGCTCGAGGTGCGTGCGGACGACGAACGGGTCGTTCCGGGCCAGACCGTCCGCGTCAACGCGATCGCCTGGAACGGCGGACCGACGGTCCTGAAGGACGCGGATGCGGCCCTTGCGCTCCCGGCCGGTTGGCGCGCCGACCTGGTGAAGGCCGAGGGGTTGGCGTCGGACGCGAGCCTCGCTCCGGGCACCCTGGCCACGTGGACGTTCGACGTCGCTCTTCCGCCCGACGCTGAACTCTCCAAACTGTACTATCTGCGCCAGCCGAGGGACGGTTGGCTCTACCGCTGGCCCGCCGACCATCCCGAACTGTGGGGGCTGCCGCGCGATCCGGCGCCCGTCCACGGGACCTTCTCCTTTTCCGTGGCGTCCGGTGTAGGCGCGGTGGCCATCGACCAGGACGAGCCTTGGCGGTACGTGGCCGTGAACCCCGCTCGGGGTGAGTTCAACCACCCCGTCCTCACCGTGCCCGCCGTGTCGGCTTCCATCACGCCCGGCGCTCTGGTCTGGCCCCAGGACCGGCGCGATCCGCGCACGATGACCGTCGCCGTGCGGTCCGAGGCCCATGACGGAAGCAAGGGCCACGTGGTGCTCCAGGCGCCGGCC
>JBBSOM010000231.1:0-5389 GCA_038259715.1 Longimicrobiales bacterium | reverse complement strand
TAGCGGCAAAGACGGTCCTGCCCGTGCTGGGCGTGCCGGTGCAGAGCAAGGCGCTGTCCGGGCTCGATTCGCTGCTCTCGATCGTGCAGATGCCAGGCGGTGTACCGGTCGGGACACTGGCGATCGGCACGGCCGGCGCGGTGAACGCGGCGCTCCTCGCGGCTTCGATGCTTGGGTCCTTCCACCCCGAGATCCGCGAGGCGGTCCGCCACTATCGGGCGGCGCGTACGCAGGCGGTTCTCGAGGACCCGGACCCGAGGGCTTGAGATGGAGGGGGTGCGGCAAGCCGACCTGGATGAGCGGGTCCTCGGCATGAAGGTCGGCATTCTCGGCGGCGGCCAACTCGGGCGCATGCTGGCGCTGGAGGGGCGTCGTCTCGGCATGACGTTCCGCTTCCTCGAGAGGAAGAAGCCGGCCCCGGTCGACGACCTCGGTGAAGTGGTACGAGCGGCTTACGACGACGCCGAAGCCCTCGACCGCTTCGCGGAGGGACTCGACGTGGTCACGTACGAGTTCGAGAACGTTCCCGTCGACTCGGCGCGGCGCCTCGCGGAGCGGGTGCCCGTGCGTCCGGACCCGTCGGCGCTGGCGGTCGGGCAGGACCGCGTCTTCGAGAAGGAGGCATTCGTCCGAGCGGACTTCGCCACGGCCCCGTTCCGAGGTGTCGGAACGCTCGACGAACTCCGGGCCGGTGTTGCCGAAATCGGGCTGCCGGCCGTCGTGAAGACCCGCCGATTCGGGTACGACGGGAAGGGCCAGGCGGTGCTGCGCACGCCGGAGGACGTCGACCGGGCCTGGGCCGAACTGGGCAGGGTGCCTCTCCTGGTTGAAGCGTTCATCGAGTTTCGCAGGGAGCTTTCGATCCTGAGCGTACGCGCCCTCGATGGAACGTGTGCGTTCTATCCCCTGGTCGAAAACGTCCACCGCGACGGCATCCTCCGTACGTCGAGGGCGCCCGCTCCCGACGTTTCCCGGGAGCTACAGGCGAGCGCGGAAGACCAGGCGCGCCGGCTGCTCGAAGCTTACGACTACGTCGGCGTCCTCGCGGTCGAACTCTTCGACGTGGGCGGCGCGTTGCTCGCCAACGAGATGGCGCCGCGCGTGCACAATTCGGGGCACTGGACGCTGGATGGCGCCGTGACCAGCCAATTCGAGAACCACCTGCGCGCCGTGTGTGGACTCCCGCTCGGGAGCACGGCCGTCCGCGGGCCGTCGGCCATGCTCAACTTCCTGGGCGCCGTACCGCCGCTGGCGGACGTCCTGCGCGTTCCGAACGCCCACGTACACCTGTACGACAAAGCACCGAGGCCGGGCCGGAAGGTCGGCCATGTCAACGTGACGGGCGCCGACGCAGACGACGTGGCCAGGACCCTCGCGCGCCTGGAGGCGCTGGCCGGAGGCTGACGCACGCTTTCGACGCTTTGGGTCAGTCTCCCTGCGCGAAGCCGGGTTCGGCCATCATGGGCCGCGTGCGCCGGAACAGCGGCACCCGGCTTCCCGCCCACGTCTGGAACTCGTCCATGTAGGTGTAGACCACGGGCGTGATGTACAGCGTGATGAGCTGAGAGAACGCGAGACCCCCGACCACCGCGATCCCCAGAGGGCGGCGCGACTCGGAACCCGCCCCGGTGCCCAGCGCGATCGGAAGCGTGGCCATGAGGGCCGCCATCGTGGTCATCATGATTGGGCGGAAGCGGATCGTGCACGCCTGCAGGATGGCGGCTTCCGGGGAGAGGCCCTCGGTGCGCTCCGCGTCGAGCGCGAAGTCGATCATCATGATGGCGTTCTTCTTCACGAGCCCGATCAGCATGATGATCCCGACGAACGAGTAGACGCTCAGGTCGGTGCCGGTCACCCAGAGGGTCAGCAGCGCGCCGAACGCGGCAAAGGGGATCCCCGACAGGATCGTGATCGGGTGGATGAAGCTCTCGTAGAGGATGCCCAGCACGATGTAGATGACGAAGATGGCCATCCCCAGGAGGAGAAGAAGTCCCTTCTGCGTGTCCTGGAACGCCTGTGCGGTGCCGGAGAACGAAGTGTTCACGGACGAGGGCAGCACGGCGGCGGCCTGGCGGTCGACGGCGCGCACGGCATCCCCCAGCGAGACGTTGGGCGCAAGGTTGAACGAGAGGGTGACCGACGGGACCTGCCCGGAGTGGTTCACCGCCACCGGCCCGAGGCCGCGGCTCAGCGTGGCCACCGAACTCATCGGCACCAGGGTGCCGCTGCTGGATCGCACGTAGAGCTGGTTGAGCGCCGAGATGTCCTCCTGGTATTCTGGAAGCAGTTCCATGATGACCCAGTATTCGTCGTCCTGCGTGTAGATCGTGGAGACCTGTCGGGATCCATACGCGTTGTAGAGGGCGGTCTCGACCTGTTGCGCGCTCACGCCCAACGAGGCCGCGCGCTCCCGGTCGATCTGCACGTCGACCTGCGGGTTGCCGATCTTCAGGTCCGACGACACCTCAACGACCTCGGGCAGCGCGCTCAACCTCTTTTCCAGCTCCCGCGACGCGGTGTACAGCGTATCGATGTCGGCGCTATGCATCGTGAACTGGTACTCGCTCTGCGCGAAGCGGCCCCCGATGCGAATGGCCGGCGGGTTGGACAGGAAGACCCGCAGGCCGGTCACGCCGCTGAGCTTGCCGGATAGCTCCCGGATGATCTGATCCACGGGCGGGCGTTCACCCCGGGGCTTGAGGTGCAGGCTGATGCGCCCAGTGTTGCCGCCCCCTCCGAATCCACCGCCGACGAACGACATGAAGGAGCCGACGTTGGGGTCCGCGAGCAGGATGTCCGACACCTCGCGCTGGTGCGCCACCATGTTCTCGTAGGCGATACCCTCGGTGCCTTCGGTGTTGCCGGAGATCATACCGGTGTCTTCGGAGGGGAGGAAGCCCTTGGGGACCAGCATGAAGAGCACGACCGTGCCGATCACGATCCCCACCGAGAAGACCATGGCGGCGCCCCGGCGGAGCATCACCCACTCCAGAGACCGCTCGTACGCGCCGAGGATTCGTTCGTACACGCGCTCGGACCAGTCGTAGACCTTGCCGTGGTGGGCTTCCTTGCTCGGGCGTAGAAAGCGGCTGCCGAGCATCGGCGTGAGCGTCAGCGAGACGAAGCCGGAGACGAGGATCGCCACTCCGATGGTCACCGCGAACTCGTGGAAGAGCCGCCCGAGGATCCCGCCCATGAAGAGGATGGGAATGAAGACGGCGGTCAACGACAGCGTCATCGACAGGATGGTGAAGCCGATCTCGCGGGACCCGTCGAGGGCCGCCTGCATCGCCGTTTTCCCCATCTCCATGTGGCGCACGATGTTCTCGAGCATGACGATGGCGTCGTCCACCACGAAGCCGACGCACAGCGTCAGTGCCATGAGGGACAGGTTGTCCAGGCTGTACCCCATGAGGTACATGACCGAGAACGTCCCCACGATCGACATGGGAAGCGCGAGGCTCGGGATGATGGTGGCGGAGATATTCCTCAGAAAGAGGAAGATCACCATCACCACGAGGACCAGAGTGAGCAGGAGCGTGAACTTCACGTCAGAGACGGACGCCTGGATGGACTCCGACCGGTCGTGGAGAATGGCGATGTCCACGCCCGCGGGAATCTGCGACCGTAGGGACTCGACCTGTTGCCGGACACCCTGGGCGACGGCGACCGTGTTGGTGCCCGGCTGGCGCTGAATGGCCAGGATGATCGCGGGCTTTCCGTTGTACCAGGACGCGCTCCGGTTGTTCTGGACGTCGTCGAAGACCTTTCCGAGGTCGCCCAGGTGGACCGCGGCCCCATTGCGGTAGGTGACCGCGAGGCGCCGGAACGCCGCGGCATCGTGCAACTGCCCGCTCGCCTGCACCGTGTAGGCCCGGTCGGGTCCCCACAGCACTCCGGACGGGAGGTTGACGTTGCCGGAGCCGATGGCCGCCGCGACCTCATCGATGCCGATGCCGCGCTGCGCGAGGGAACCCGGGTCGAGTTGGACGCGCACGGCGTACTTCTGCGCTCCGAACACGGACACCTCCGCCACCCCCTCCACCGTGGAGATGTGCTGGGCGAGCACCGTCTCGGCGTAGTGATCCAGCTCCGAGATCGGCATGGAAGAGGTCGTGAGCGCGTAGTAGATGATCGGCGACGCGGCGGGATTCGACTTCCGGATCGAGGGAGCGCGGATGTCCTGAGGGAGCTGGCGCATGGCTGCGCTCACCGCCGATTGTACGTCCTGCGCGGCCGCGTCGATGTTGCGGTTGAGCGCGAATTGGAGCGTGACGCTGGTCGACCCGAGTTTGCTGCTCGACGTCATGTTGTCCAGGCCGGGAATCGTCGAGAATTGCCGCTCGAGCGGGGTCGCTACCGCGGCGGCCATGGTCTCAGGGTTGGCGCCCGGCAGCGACGCACTCACCGACAGCGTCGGGTAGTCCACGGTGGGCAGGTCACTCACCGGAAGGAGCCGATACGTGACCGCGCCGAACGTGAGGATCGCGATCATGACCAGGGTGGTCATGACCGGTCGTCGGATGAAAATCCCGGAAATGCTCATGAGGTCCCTCCACGGGACGTGTCGGCAGCGGCGTCTGCTGGGCCCGCTGCGCCCGCCGAGCCCGCGGTGCCCGCTGCGCCCTTCACTTCCACTGCCGAGCCCTCCTTGATGCGCGACTGCCCGTCCGTCACCACCCGTTCTCCGACCTCGAGCCCCGAGTCGATGAGGACCTTGTCTCCGAGCGTACGGCCCAACTCCACCTTCTTCCGCTGGACCGTGCCATCGTCTCCGACAACGAACACGAAGCTGCCATCCTGCTCCGTGACCGGCGCGGACTGGGGGAGCATGAGCGCGTCATTCTGGACGAACACCTCGAGATGCACGGTCACATACTCACCCGGCCACAGACCATCGTCCTTGTTGTCGAACCGGGCCTTCAGCATCACGGTCCCGGTCTGCGGATCTACCGCGTTGTCCACGAATGTCAGCGTACCGACCTCCATTCCGAGGTGGTCCGTGGTGCCCTCCGCCGGCTCGACCGAAACGCGGAGCGGTGACAGGGCGCCGTAGTGCTGGACCTGCGGCAGGCTCCGGCCGGGGATGGAGAAGCGCACCAGGATCGGGTGGATCTGGTTGATCACCACCATCGGAGATGCATTCGGTTTGACCAGGTTGCCCCGGCGCACCAGCACCGAGCCGGTACGGCCGGAGATGGGTGCGGGAATGACCGTATAGGACAGGTTGAGCCGGGCGGTCTCCACCGCGGCGCTGTCGGCCTTGAGTCCAGCCGCCTGCGCACGTGCAGTCGCCTGCGCCTGGTCGGCCTGGGAGCGCGTGACGTAGTCCTGTTCGGCGAGCTTCTGGTACCGCTCGGCGTCCCGCTGGCTGTTGATGGCCTGCGCC
>JBBSOM010000230.1:0-5395 GCA_038259715.1 Longimicrobiales bacterium | reverse complement strand
GCGCTGCTCTCGCTCGTGGGCGCGCTCGCGCTCTGGCAACTCAGCTTCGCGCGCCAGATCATCGTCGGCGCCGTCCTGATCGCGTTCGCCGCGGTCGGCCTCGCCTTCGCGCTGGCCGTCGGCGTGGGCGGGGCGCGGGCCGTCCAGACCGGAATGGAGGACGTGTTCCGGAAGAAGGACGAGGAATAGCGCCGCCGATCGACTGAGGGCCGCATGGCGTTGCGGACGCCGCCCGCGGAGGTCGGGCTGGAGGAGATGGTGGACTTCGTGACGGTAGCCTGAAAAGCCTTGTGCCAAGCGGGTTCTCGCTCTTGTCCGAATGGCCTCGTAGAGGCTATTTTTCCTGGTCTATGGAACAATGTCCGGACGCCCCCTGGAACGGCGGTCGTCCGGGCGCCCCCGGACCCTTCCCGCGCGAGGCGCGGTTTCTGTCGGCCGACGACGGCGGACGGAAGCGGAACTCCATCAGGACCGGACCAGAATGGCGGATGAGGAGCTCGATCTCGTAGGCGGTGAGGGTGGCGAAGGCGGCGAGAAGGTGCTGACCCGCCTGCTCGAAGACGAGATGAAGGAGTCGTTCATCGACTATTCGATGAGCGTGATCGTCCAGCGCGCGCTGCCCGACGTCCGGGACGGGCTCAAGCCGGTGCACCGGCGCATCCTGTACGCCATGAGCGAGATCGGCCTGTCCCCGGGGCGGGCGTACAAGAAGAGCGCTTCGGTGGTCGGTGAAGTACTGGGCAAGTACCACCCGCACGGTGACTCCGCGGTCTACGACTCGATGGTGCGCATGGTGCAGACCTTCAGCCTGCGCTATCCGCTGGTGGACGGGCAGGGCAATTTCGGTTCGGTCGACGGCGACTCCGCGGCGGCCTACCGGTACACGGAGGCCCGCCTCACGCCTGCCGCCATGGAGATGCTGGCGGACATCGACAAGAACACGGTCCGCTTCGTCCCGAACTTCGACGGGCAGAAGGAGGAGCCGACGGTCCTTCCGTCGAAGATCCCGAACCTGCTCGTGAACGGCTCATCGGGCATCGCGGTCGGCATGGCCACCAACATCCCGCCGCACAACATGCGGGAGATCGTGGCCGCCACCACCGCGCTGGTCGACAATCCGGACCTGTCGCAGGAGCGCCTCGAAGCTCTCGTCACGGGACCGGACTTCCCCACGGGCGGCTTCATCTGCGGGCGCGACGGCATCCAGGACGCATACCGCACGGGACGCGGCCGTGTGGTGATGCGGGCGCGAGCCGACATCGAACAGATCGACGCCAACTCGGAGCGGATCGTCGTCACCGAGATCCCGTTCATGGTCAACAAGTCCCGGCTGATCGAGCAGATCGCCCAGCTCGTGAGGGACAAGAAGATCACCGAGATCCGGGACATGCGCGACGAGTCCGACCGCGACGGCATGCGCATCGTGGTCGAACTCAAACGGGACGCGGTCCCCTACGTGGTGCTCAACCGGCTGTACAAACACACGCAGATGCAGTCCACGTTCGGAACCATCCTGCTCGCGCTGTTTGACGGGGTGCCCCAGGTCATGACGCTGCGTCAGATCCTGCTGCACTTCATCGATCATCGGCACACGGTCATCGTCAAGCGCAGCGAGTTCGACCTGGCCAAGGCCAAGGACCGGGAGCACATCCTCGAAGGCCTGAAGATCGCCGTCGACAACATCGACGAGGTCATCAAGCTCATTCGTGCGGCCGCCGACAGCGAGACCGCGTCCGCGCAGCTCCAGGAGCGTTTCGGGCTTTCGGAGCGCCAGGCGAAGGCCATCCTCGACATGCGCCTCGCGCGCCTGACCGGACTGGAGATCGAGAAGCTCGAGGTCGAGTTGGGAGAGGTGCGCGCCATCATCGCCGAGCTGGAGTCGATCCTGGGCTCACGCGAACGGCGCATGGGCATCCTGAAGGCCGAACTCCAGGAGATGTCCGACAAGTTCGGCGACGACCGGCGCACCGAGATCGTCGGCTCCGTCGGCGCGTTCGACATGGAGGACCTCATCGTCGAGGAGGACATGGTCATCACCGTGTCCCACTCCGGTTACGTGAAGCGCCTACCGGTGGACACGTACAAGGCGCAACGGCGCGGCGGGCGCGGGTTGCGCGGGATGGACACCAAGGACGAGGACTGGGTCGAGCACCTCTTCGTCGCGTCCACGCACGACTACCTGATGATCTTCACGCGCCGAGGCCAGTGCTATTGGATCAAGGTTTGGGAGATCCCAGTGGGCGGGCGCGCGTCTCGCGGCAAGCCCATCGTGAACCTCCTCAACCTGTCGTCGGACGAATTGATCGCGGCGGTGGTCCCGGTGCGCGAGTTCGCGGAGGACAAGTATCTGATGTTCTGCACGCGGAAGGGCGTCATCAAACGCACGGCGCTGTCCGCGTACGGCAACGTACGCGCCGTCGGGCTGAACGCCATCAACATCCGCGAGGGCGACGAACTCATCGACGTGGCCATCACGTCCGGTGAGGACGAGATCGTGCTCGCGACGCGCGACGGCATGGCCATCCACTTTGTGGAGAGCGACGCCCGTCCCCTGGGGCGCGCCACGGCGGGCGTCCGGGGTATCGACCTGCGCGCGGGCGACGTCGTGGTGGGCATGGCGTTCATGAGGCCCGAGTCGACGCTCCTGGTCGTGACCGAAAACGGCATGGGCAAACGCACCGAGATCGATGCCTATCGGCTGCAGAAGCGGGGTGGGAAGGGCGTCATCAACATCAAGACGTCGGACAGGACCGGGAAGGTCGTCTCGATCAAGTCGGTCACCGAAGACGAGCAGTTGATGATCATCACGAAGAAGGGTGTGGTGAACCGGCAGCGTATCGACGAGATCCGGGTGATCGGTCGGGCCACGCAGGGCGTGCGCCTGGTCAACCTCGACAAGGGCGACGAGGTCATGGACGTGGCCCGCGTGATCGCCGACGACGAGGTGGATCTCGAGAACGGCGAACCGCTCGGCGAAGACGCCGAGCTGGAAGCCGCCGAGCCGGAGGACGATGATCCTCAGGACGACGGAGGCATATGACCGAGACCGTGCAGGGCGAGGGGCTCGTAGGGCTCACGGAGATCGAGTCTGCCGCACATCGGCTCACAGGTGTGGCGGTGCGCACCCCGCTCCTGCCCGCCGACGCGGTCTCGGCAGCGGTAGGCGCCGAGGTGCGCCTGAAGTGCGAGAACGTGCAACGCGCGGGCTCCTTCAAGATCCGGGGCGCGTACAACTTCGTTTCCCAGCTCTCGGACGAGCAGGTCGCCAACGGTATCATCACCTATTCGTCGGGCAACCATGCGCAGGCGGTCGCGCTCACCGGACGGCTTCGCGGCCTGCGTGCCGTGATCGTCATGCCGACCACCGCGCCCCAGGTGAAGGTCGACGGTACCAAGCGCCTGGGCGGCGAAGTGGTCATGGAAGGCACGATGTCCGTCGAGCGGAAGGTCCGGGCCGAGGCCATAGCCGAGGAGGAAGGGCTCTTCATCGTGCCGCCCTTCGACCATCGGCACATCATCGCGGGGCAGGGTACGGTCGGCCTGGAGATCGCGAAGGATTGGCCGGACGTGGATGTCGTCCTTGCCCCGATCGGTGGGGGCGGCCTGGCCAGCGGTGTGGCCGCCGCGATCAAGCGGATGCTCCCGCACGCGAAGGTCATCGGCGTCGAGCCGAAGGGCGCCGCGTCGATGCGTGCCGCGCTCGACCACGGGTGCCCGACCATGCTCAGCGACTCGTACAGCATCGCCGACGGTCTGCTCCCGATCGTCACGGGTGAGCTGACGTATGAGCACGCGCGTGTGCTCATGGACGACGTGGTCACGGTCAGCGACGACGCGATCCGCGAGGCGACGGCCATGCTGGTCTACCGGCAGAAGCTGGTCGTCGAGTTCAGCGGTGCGGCCACGACGGCCGCCCTGCTCGAAGGCAAGGTCGACGTCCAGGGCGCCCGGGTCGCGCTGGTCGTCAGCGGCGGGAACATCGATCCTACATTGCTCGGTCAACTCGCGTGACGGAGTGAGCGCCCGCGCTCCATTCGTCCCGGGCCTCCAGGTCGGGCACGCGTCCGCCTACGGGGGAAAGAGCGGATGCACGGTCGTGCTCGGCCCGTTCCGCGCGGCCGTGGAGGTCCGCGGGATGGCCACGGGCAGCCGGGAGTTGGGCGCGCTCGATCCGCTCCATCTCGTTTCGCGGGTCGACGCGATCCTGCTTGCCGGGGGCTCGGCTTTCGGCTTGTCCTGCGCGGACGGGGTCATGACGTGGCTCTCCGAGCGGGGGCGGGGTTACGACACCGGGGTCGCGCTCGTACCGATCGTGCCTGCCGCCGTCATCTTCGACCTGCACGCCACCTCGACGCGGCCGGACGGCGAGACCGGGTCGGCCGCGTGCGACAACGCGCGCGACGGGATGCCGGACGAGGGCCGCGTAGGAGCCGGGCTCGGCGCCACGGTCGGGAAGATCGCCGGGACCGAAGGAGCCATGCCGGGCGGGGTGGGGGCGTTTGCAGCCGACCTCACCATCGGCGGTGGAGCGTATCGGGTCGGCGCGCTGGCCGTGGTCAACGCACTTGGCGACGTGCTCGACGCGGGCGGCCGTATCGTGGCGGGGGCGCGTGGCCCGGACGGCGCCTTTCTGGATACGGCGGCCGTTCTGAGGCGAGGCGCCGATGGCACAGACGCAGTGCGGGACGTCGTCGCCGGCACGCACACGACGCTCGCGGTCGTGGGCACGGACGCGCCGCTCACCCGGGTGGATCTCCAGCGACTGGCGCGGATGGCGGGCAATGCGTTCGCGCGGCGGATCAGCCCGGTCCACACACCCTTCGACGGGGACATGGTCTTCGCGGTGTCGACAGCGGTGGAGGAACAGAACACCGACGCGGCGGGCCTGCTGGCGCTCGGCGCCACCGCGCAGCACGCGCTCGAAGAAGCGATCACCCGGGCCGTCACGCACGGCCTGACCGGCACCGCCACACAGTCATGAGACGTCTGCTCCTGTTCGATATCGACGGTACCCTCGTCCACGGTGGACCGGCCAAGGACGCCTTCCACCAGGGCTTGATCGAGGCGTTCGGGACCGCCGGTGACATCGAGATCCACGACTTCTCGGGCAAGACGGATCCGCAGATCGCCCGCGAACTCATGAGCGGTGCGGGCCTGAGTCCGGAGATCATCTCCGCCGGCTTCCCCGTGCTCTTCGAGCGCTACCTCGCGCACCTGGCCGAGATGCTGGTCGAGCGGCCCATGACCGTGCTCCCCGGCGTGGAGTCCCTTCTGGATGCGTTGGCGGACCAACCCGGGGTCGGGCTCGGCCTGCTCACGGGCAACATCGTGGGGGGCGCGGAGTTGAAGCTGCGCTCGGCCGGGCTTCTCGCTCACTTCCGCACGGGCAGCTTCG
>JBBSOM010000229.1:0-5403 GCA_038259715.1 Longimicrobiales bacterium | reverse complement strand
TGGCATGCCTTCTGGAGCGCCCGTTCGGCGTGATTCTGCTCGACCTGGCGATGCCGGGTGCGACGGGGGGCATGGATGTTCTGCGGCACGCACGGGCGGCACACCCACAAACCCAAGTCGTGGTGATTACCGCGCATGGCTCCATCGCCGAAGCGGTCGAGGCCATGAAGCTCGGCGCCTTCGACTTCGTGCAGAAGCCGTTGGCCGGCCCGGAGACGCTGCGGAGTGTGGTGCGCCGAGCGCTACGATGGCGCGGGGAACCGCCGCTGATGTCTTCGTCAGACACGGCGGCGCTCCGCGAAGAGGAGCCAGCAGCCCACCCCACCGGCATCGGTCGACGATTCCACCGGGAACTGCTTCGACGACGGGTATACCGCACGGGGGCCGGGTACCTGGCCGGTGGCTTCGCGTTGCTCCAGGGAGCCGATTTGGTCTTGCCCGCTCTTCCCCGTTCGCAATGGACCTACCCCATCCTCGTCGCGGTCGTGATCGCGGGGTTTCCCGTGGCCGTGGGCCTCGGCTGGGCCTACGATATAGGCTGGTATGGAGTGGCACGGACACGGACCCTCAACGAGACCCGGACATGACGCGTCACGACGATCCGAAGGCCCCAGCCCGCATGGGCTGGATGTTCGGCACCGTCGCGATGGCTGCGGTGCTGGTGATCGGGGCATGGCTCAACTACCGCGTCGCCGTCGATGCGGTCGATACGCTCAACGTCGGACAGGCGGAACTTCTCGGAAGCGCGATGCGCTTGCGCTGGGCCGAGAACGAGGTCGATTCGGCGAATCTACAGGAGATTCTGGAGGCGCAGACGATCTCCGGGCTCCGGTATCTGGCGGTAGTCGGTCCGGGCGACTCGATCCTCGCCGAAGCCGGCACGCGGGCGCTGCCCCTCGCTCGTCCTACCGCCGTCGGCCCGATGGGTACACAGGTGTTCCCGGTCGGGAACCGGATGCGGGCGTTTCTGCCCAGGCCCCCGATACGGTCGGCTACGGCCACCGGGGGGGAGCCACAACCATCGCAGTCGGAGGCGAGCGCCGACCCATCGGAGCGGTACCGTCGACAATACTGGAACGTGGTCGAATTCGATCCCGTCGCGGCGGCAGTGCTCGCCAGCGGAAGGCGCAACCTGGCCCTGTCGGCGCTCGCGGCCCTGTTGCTCCTGTCGTTGGCCATCGTGAGCTGGCGTGCCTGGGAGCGGTACGACGTCGCGCAGCGCACCATGGAGCAGCAGCAGCGACTCGCGGTGCTCGGGCAGATGTCTGCGGTGCTTGCGCATGAGATCCGCAATCCGCTCGCCTCCCTCAAAGGCAACGCGCAGTTGGTGGGGGAGAGGCTTCCGGAGGGCTCTCCCGACCAGCGACGGGTGGCGCGCGTCGTGTCGGAGGCGAATCGCCTCGAGGCGCTCACCGCCGACCTTCTGGACTTCGCCCGCACGTCTCCCATCAGGCTGGCCGAGGTCGATCCGCTCGAGGTCACGAGACAAGTCATCGAGGACGTGGACGGGGGCCCATTTCATCTCGAGAGCCGGGGGGTGGAGCGCACCTGGATGCTGGACGCCGACCGTATTCGACAAGCGCTGCTCAACGTGCTCATGAACGCACGGCAGGCCTCGGGAGACGGCCCGGTGACGGTGCTCGTCGACCAGAGCGGTGGGGAACTGGTCTTCGAAGTCACCGACACGGGCGAAGGCATGCCCCCGGGCGCGGCCGCGCGTATCTTCGACCCCTTCTTCACGACTCGCACGAACGGGACCGGCCTGGGGTTGGCGGTCGCTCGTGCCGCGGTGGAGAAGCACGGGGGGCGAGTGGACGCGGCCAATGGCGCCGGTGGAGGCGCCGTGTTCCGGATCACCCTACCCAAACGAGATGCAGTGTGATGGCAAGCATCCTGGTGGTGGAAGACGAGCCCGGCATCCGGGAGTTCCTGACCGGTGCCCTGGAGGAGGAAGGACACGACGTGTCCGCCGCCGGCGAGGTGGTGGAGGCGATGGCACTCCTGCACGCGCGGGCGTTCGACCTGATGATCACCGACCTGCGCATGCCCGGCGCCCTGGACGGCATGGACCTCGTACGCCGCGTTCGGTCCGAGACTCCTGAGATGGAGGTGGTGGTCCTGACCGCGCACGGGACCATCGAGTCCGCTGTCGAAGCGACGCGGTTGGGTGCCTTCGACTACCTCCAGAAGCCGATCTCCGGTCCGGCAGAGATCCGACTGGTCGCGAGCCGCGCGTTGGAGCGCAAGAGCCTCCTCACCCATCGCGACGTGGTCAAGCGCGACGCCACGGCGGGCCTTCCTCCGCTCAGCTACGGGGACCCGGCGATGGCTCCCGTGCTCAAAGCGATCGAGAAGGTCGCGCCGACGCACGCGAGTGTCCTGCTCCTCGGAGAGAGCGGAAGTGGGAAGGAAGTCGCGGCGCGCACCATCCACGCCCATAGCGCCAAGTCGGACGGGCCGCTCGTGGTGGTGAACTGTGCGGCAATCTCAGAGACGCTCATGGAGAGCGAGATTTTCGGCCATGAGAAGGGCGCGTTCACCGGTGCGACAGCGACCCGTCGTGGTCGTCTGGAACTGGCTGACGGAGGCACGCTCTTCCTCGACGAGATCGGCGAGCTGAAGCTCGAGTTGCAAGCCAAACTCTTGCGCGTGCTTCAGGACCGCACGTTTGAGCGTGTCGGCAGCTCGCGCACGCTGACGGTGGATGTCCGCTGGATCGCCGCCACCAACCGGGACCTCGAAGAGATGGTGCGTGACGGCGTGTTCCGCGAGGACCTGTATCACCGCCTCGCGGTCTTCCCGATCCATATGCCGCCGCTGCGCGAGCGGGGTGAGGACATCCTTCCCCTTGCCGAGACGCTCCTTGCGCGCGTTGCGGCCGACCTGGGACGACCCGCCCTCACTCTTTCTGATGATGCGCGGCGCCTCATTCTAGAGGCGCGATGGCCCGGCAACATCCGCGAACTGGCCAATGCCCTCGAACGGGCTGCCATCCTCGCAGAGACGGACCGCATCGAAGCGCGCGACATGGTCACTCCCGCCACGTCGCCGACCGGAGGAGGAGGAGCGGACACGATGGAGGAGATCGAGCGTGAAGCCATCCGTGCTGCCGTCGCCGCCGTGGGCGGGAATCGCCGGCGGGCGGCAGAGCGGCTCGGGATCGGTGAGCGGACACTCTACGAGAAGCTGAAGCGGTACGAACTGGACGGCTGACGCTCCTCGCCTCGCTGGTGCGTTGCCGCTCTCACGCGCACGATCTACCATGTCCTTCAGCATCCCGTCCCCTGGAGGAACCCCATGCTGACCCGGCTCGCTTCCGCCTCTCTGCTTTCTGCCGCTCTCTCCCTACCTGCCGTCACGACGCCGTTGATGGCGGGTCCAACGGGCGAGAGGTCCACCCTCACGTCGACACCGGCGTCCGCCGCCGACACCACCTGGACGCCGGAGCTGGCCATGGGCTACCGCGGCGTCGGCTCCGTGGCGATCTCGCCAGACGGAGAATGGGTAGCCTATACGGTCCGCCACGCGGAGATGGGCGGAAAGGACTCGAAGTACGTGTCCCAGGTTTGGGTCGCGAAGGCGGATGGGTCGTCGAACCGGCGGTACACCCACGGCGAGACGTCCGCATCCTCACCGGCGTTCAGTCCGGACGGCACACGCCTCGCGTTCCTCGCGGCGCGGGGCGGGGACGACGAGAAGACGCAGGTGTGGGTGCTGCCGCTGGCAGGCGGCGAGGCCTGGCCGACCACGGATGCGCCGGACGGCGTGGGCTCCTTCGCGTGGGCCCCCGACGGGCAGCGCATCGCGTATACGTCCCGGGACACGGCCACCTCGGAGGAGAAGAAGCGGAAGGAGGAGAAGCGCGACGAGTTCTTCGTCGACAGTCTCTACCACTTCGAGCACCTGTACGTGACTCCGGTGAAGGAGGGGGATGATCATCCGGTCACTCGGCTCACCTCCGGCCACTTCGAGGTCCGCGACTTCGACTGGTCACCCGATGGGCGCACGATCGTCTTCGCGCACCAGCCGGACCCGCGCATCAACACGGGCCAGATCGCAGCGGATATATCCACGGTGCCGACGGCGGGCGGCGCCGTGCAGGCGCTGGTGACTCGGCCCGGCGTGGACGCCTCACCCCGATTCTCGCCCGACGGCCGCACGGTGGCCTTCATCAGCGACGGGGGCCGGCCGGAGCCGGTGCACCTGTCCGACGTGTGGGTGGTGCCCGCCGCGGGCGGCGCCCCGACGAAGCTGGCTGAAACACCGGACCGGGCGGCGGGCATGATCGGGTGGTCGAGGGACGGCAAGGCCGTCGAGGTGCAGGAGACCGTGCACACGCAGGGAGGCGTGGTCACCGTGCCGGTGGACGGATCGGCGCCCAGGGTCATGGTGCCCGAGTCGGGCTCGGTGGGCGGCGTGGTCATGGCGGCCGAGGCGCCGCGCATGGCGTTCACCTGGGAGGACCCGGATACGCCCGCCGACGTCTACGTCTCGCCGACGACGTCACTCGACCGGACGCGAATCTCGGATGCCAACGCTGACGTGCCGCGGCCGACCATGGGGCGCACCGAGGTGGTGTCGTGGAAGTCGGGCGATTACACCATCGAGGGGCTGCTCACCTACCCGGTGGGCTACCGCGACGGCGACAAGGTTCCGCTGATCCTGAACGTGCACGGCGGGCCCGCGGGTGTGTTCACCCAGGGTTTCACCGGCGCGGGCTCCATCTACATGATCCAGGTCTTTGCCCAGCACGGCTACGCCGTGCTTCGCCCCAACCCCCGCGGTAGCCTGGGCTATGGCAAGGAGTTCCGTTACGCCAACGTGGAGGACTGGGGCGGCGGCGACTACCGCGACCTGATGGCGGGCGTGGACCACGTGCTGAAGATGGGAGTCACGGTGCCCGACTCCTTGGTGGAGATGGGGTGGAGCTACGGCGGCTACATGACCGCATGGATCGTGACCCACACGGACCGCTTCAGGGCGGCCAGCATGGGTGCGGGGCTCCCGGATCTGGTCCCCATGAGTCTGACCACCGACATCCAGGATTACCTGGTGGCCCACATGGGCGGCAAGGAGCCATGGGAGGACTTCGCGTTGTACCAGGCCCACTCGCCCATGTACAGCATCGCGAAGGTGAAGACGCCGACGCAGATCCTGCACGGCGCCGAGGACGAGCGGGTGCCCACCGCGCAGGGCTGGGAATTCTACCGGGCGCTGGAACGCCGGGGGGTGCCGACCGAGATGATCCTCTTCCCCCGGACCCCCCACGGGCCGCGCGAGCCGAAGCTGCTCATGAGCGTGACCCCGCACATCCTGGACTGGTTCGACCAGTGGCTGGGTCGTGGGGGGAGCGTGGCGGCGGAGGCTGGATCCAGGTAGAGGTGCAGGGCGGGGGGCGAGCGC
>JBBSOM010000228.1:0-5412 GCA_038259715.1 Longimicrobiales bacterium | reverse complement strand
TGGGATCGTTGGTGATGTTCTCCTGCTCTTTCGTGACCCAGTCGTTGATGGCCTGCATCGAATCCTTGTCGACCCGGATTCGGGCGCCGGCGTGGTTCACGAGGGGGCGCGGATCCGGGATCTGCGCAGGCCCGCTGGCGCAGGCTCCCGCCATGACGGAGAGCAGCGTCACCGCGAGAGCCAGCGCGTGCCGCCGCACGTCGTTCTTGAACATTGAATGACTGATCATATAACTTGGACCCTCCTCACATTGATTCTTGTCACCCTCACCCGCGAGAGCGGGAAACGACGGGTTGCGTCCCCGGAAGATCGAGATCGAGCCATGTTCCAGTCCGTCACGGACGAAAGGTATGAATTCAGAGTCCCGGAGCGCATGACCACGGATGAGTTGGGCGACAGCCTGGCGCGCCTCGTCTGGGAGAGCTTCTCGGATTTCCTCGCCCGCGAGGATGTCGAAACGCCTCTTCCCGACGCCACACTGCTCGGCGACGATGGCACGCTCGACCGGGAAGCCGCCGAGGAGGCGCTCATCTTCTTCATGTGGGCGCATACGCGCGGGGTCCAACTCGCGTTCCTCGGGCGCATCGAGGACGACGTCGCTCGCCGCGGGCTGGACGCGATGCACCGGGCCGTCTTCGAAGACATGGTGATGCACGGTACGCCGCGCTCCCAGTTGCCCATCTTCGAGCAGCGGGTCAGTGCCCGATACGCCGAGTACCATCACGCCGCCTCCGAATCCGATGTGCGCCTGGGTGAGGCGGTCTCGCGCCACCTCGGTGGTATGGCCGACGAAGGCCGGAACGTCGCCGGGATCACCGAGCGGGCGATCGCGGTCACGCACCCACTGCGGGACTTCCTCGAAGAAGTCGAACTCCTCGACTGACGGCCGCCCTGGTGCGGAAGCCCGTCAACCGTCGGAGTTCAGTTCGTCCAGAAAGGCCACAGCACGGCGCAGGTGTGGGATCACGATCGACCCCCCCACGACCAACGCCACTGAAAAGGCCTCGAACAGTTGTTCGTCCGAAGCGCCCGCTTCCTTACACTTGATGACATGGTACGACACGCAGTCGTCGCACCGGAGCACCATCGACGCGGTGAGACCCATGAGTTCCTTGGTGTGCGTCGGGAGTGCGCCGTCCTCGTAGACCCGGCCGTCGAGCGCGAAGAAACGCTTGATCTCGAGATTGTCCCCTTCGAGGATGCGCTCGTTCATCGCCTCTCTGAATTTGCGGAACTCCTCGAGGCGGCTCACCGCGACTTGCCCCACTTCATGACCTCGAACGGACTGCGGCACGCCCGGCACCAGTAGCTGCTCACGGACGCGTGCGACCCGAACGCGTTCATCAGCTCCGTCTGGGTACGTTCGCAGAACGGACACGGAGGTGCGGTGGGCAGCCCGGGCGCCTCCTCCTGTCTCGCGGCCGCATCGAAGGAGGGTCCGGAACGCTTCATTCGACGAAGAGCATGCGGTTGCGGTCGCCGCGCACGCGTTCCACGGCCTCCTCCTCGGGATGACCGGGGCCGCGACCGCGGGTAGCGTCCCACGCCTCGGCAGGCGTGGCGGCATCGACGTCCACGCCGCCTCCCGCGAGCACCTCGCGGATCCGGTCCCGGTAGTCGGATAGAAGCTCCGCCGCGGGCCGGGTCACCTCGTGCGCCACGAGCGTGCGCGCCATTTCGTCGTCGGCGCCCAGCCACGCGAGCACCGGGGGTAGCATGGCCTCCGTCGCCGCACGCAGCAGTCCCTGGGCTTCGTTGGAGTTCGAGCCCGCGAGACGGCGGTACCAGGCGAACGCGAGGCCCTGATGGAACTCCTCCTCCGAGCACATCTTGGGCATGCGCGTGGTGGCCGGTTCGAAGCGACCGCCCGAACACGCCTCGAGCGCGACGGTCAGGGCGCCGTCGACGACGACCATCCCCGCCACCACCGCGGCCCAGTCCGGGAAGGGTGTGTCCAGCGGATCGACGGAGGCATACGCTTCGGCGGCACGCGCATACTCGACCGGATACGGATCCTCGTCGAGCTCCTTGAGCATGGAGTACAGCAGGCGGGCATGACCCCACTCGTCCTGGGCCATCGACGATGCCGCGATCCCGGCCTCGATCGATGGCGCGCCAAGCAGCCAGTCGGACCAGCGAATGCCCATCATACGCTTGCTGTCGGCCAGCGTGAGGACGAGGCGGCGCAGTGCTCGGTGCGCTCCTTCGTCGAGCGAGCCGACGTCGAGAAACTCCGGGTCGGTGCTCATCGCGCTTCTCCGCGAGCCTTGGCAAACGGCCCGTCGTCGCGGTTCACCGGAACGATGTGCGAGCGCTGCACCACGCACATCTCGAACCAGTTTTGTTCGTCGTAGGTCTTCCAGGCATAGATGCGTGCGGTTTCGTCGTCCATGGCGTCGAGGTACCCGATGTGGGCGAGTGCGTCGCCTCGGTCCTTGCGGGCGAAGACGTCGTATACGTGTTCGAGCATGGGTCGATGGCCCTCAGACCGTTCGGGTTCCATTGGGTCGTCGCCTCACGCGCCCACTCCCAGAGTGCGGAGCTTGATGCGCCCCTCCGGCGTAATGCATTCGGTGGTCCAGGGCGGATCCCAGACGTCCACCAGGCGGACCTTCCGGATCCAGGCCTCACGTTCCAGCCGGTCGGTCACGTCCTCGCGGATGAACTCCATGCAGGGACACGCCGTGGCGGTATACGTGAGCCGCACCTCCGCGACGCCGTCACGCACCTCGATGCCCCGGACGAGCCCCAGGTCGACGAGGCTGATCGGGATCTCGGGGTCGAGAACCTCTTCCAGCAACGCCCACGCTGCCGCGTCCAGGTCGTCGGGCGTATGCGCCATCGGCTCGGACCACTGATCCCGCCCCCCGCTCTTGTGCGTGGCGACGTGCTGCGGCAAACCGACGTCCAGCTTCACGCGGGGGCACCGTCGAGCCAACGGTTCACCGTTGCGCGGGAGCGCTGGATGGACTCGACGTAGATCTCGTTCATCGGGCCGCGTTCCTTCCAGCGTACGAAGACCTCGTCCCACGAGATCTCACCCTCGTCGAAGAGCCAGTGCTTCGCCGCCGCGTCGTAGCGGCACGGGAAGGGAAAGTCGAGCACGTACTCCTGCTTTTCCTCGTCCCAGTGCGCCGGTGCCTTCAGCCCGAGTTGCTCGCACAGCGGCACCGTCGACTGCATCCACACCTGGCGGAGCTGGTCGTTGGTCAGCCCCTTCAGGCGGAAGTCGAGCTGCCCCGAGTGCCGCTTCATGGCGTCGGGCAGCCCGAACCACTCCACGGTCATCGGGAACATCCAATCCACCGCGCGCTGGAGCATCTCGGTGGCCTCGCCCCCGGCCTTCGACAGCCGGCGCATCCAGACCTCACCGTGCCGCAGGTGGAACGTTTCCTCCATGTCCACCTTGACCAGCGCCCGCTTCAGGGGACCGTACGAGGTGTTGTGGAACACGTCGGAGAGCAGGGTGATGCCGGCGCGGTCGAAGAACCCGTTGGCGACCACCAGCTCCGCCCAGTTCTCGAGAGGCTGATCGAAGCCGTAGGGGTGCTTGAACTCGCGAGGCTGACGCCCATAGACGAGATGCTCCTTGGACTCACCCAGATCCTCCAGGAGCCTGTATGCGATGTTCGCGTGGGCCAATTCGTCCTGAATGATCGCGTGCGCGCTCACCTGGGTGTTGGTGGACGGGGCGTGCCGAGCGGCCATCCAGTACGCCGGGGCACTCATCAACTCCGTATCCGCCTGGACGGTAAGCTGCACCACCAAAGCCTTGCGGTAGCCCTCGGTCATCTCGTCCACGGACTCGACGATGTAGCCGTCCCGGACCTTGGCTTTCAGCTCTTCATCGGTGAACCGCGTCATCAACGACTCCTGGAGGTGAGGGCCGCCCCACTGGAGCGAGCGCCCGGGGTCAGAGGCCCAGTGAGGAACGGATCAGGGGGCTGATGCGCTCCGGCGTCCAGGGCGGATTGAACGTCAATTCCACCTCGGCCTCGTCCACGCCCTCCATGCTCGCGATGGCCTGGCGGGCATCTTCGACGATCTGCCCCGCGACAGGACACATCGGCGATGTCAGAGAGATGAGCGCCTTCACACGGGTGTCCACCACCTCGATGTCATAGACGAGCCCCAACACGATCAGGTCCAGCCCGAGTTCAGGGTCCTTCACGCCCTTGAGGGCGGTACGCACTTCCTTCTCAGTCACGGCCATGTGATGCCGACCTCATCGTTGCCAACCTGACCCGCCGACGCCGGAAGCGATTCTTCCGGAAGGGGAGGACTTCGGTACCCGGATGCGGGTGAAGGGTTCGAGCCGCGGGTGCCGTCGTGGCAAGGAGCGACCGCTAGTGCCGCCGCGCGTACAGCACGGATGTCTCCTGGGGCTGGCCGTCGTGGGCCCTGCGGATGGCCTTGTGGAGCGTGGCCACGACCTCGCCGCCCGGCTTTCCGTGAAGCTGGGCGACCAGGTCGGCCGCACCCAGAAAGAGCCCCGGACTCGCGTGCGAAAGCACCAATGCGGTGTCCCCGGCATTCATCTCGAACTTCTGCACCTTGTACTTGAAGCCATCCATCATCCCGAGGGGCGGACCCGGGGCGGCAAACTCCTCGAAGGTCCCGTCACGACGGATGATGGCGCCTGGCACCCGGCCGGCGCTGACCCACTCGATGCCGTCCGTCGACGCCACCAGCAAGCCGATCTCGACGAACTGGTTGAGGCCCTCGCTCGACATCGCGGCGAGCACGTCGTTTGCCCTGGCAAGGAGCTGTGATGCGGGCGTGTCGCCTGCGGCCAGACCGCGGAGCACGGCACGGGCGACGCCCAGGTGGTGCGCGGGGGGAAGACCGTCCTGACGCACGTCCAGCGTGAGGACCGCGGTGCGGCCGTCACCCAGGCGCATCCAGTCCCAGACCGAGCCCCCGCGCCCCGTGGGCTCCGTGGTCGTCCCCGCGGCCACATCGTATCCCTCGACCCGCGGCGCGGTGCGTGGAAGCAGTCCGGCCTGCAGGACCCGGCTCAACGCGCGCGTATCCTCCCCGTGCTCTTTGTCCAACACGAACCCACTCCTCGCTGGCCTCGTTCGCAGCGTTTTCGCACCGCCCGGTCTGGAACGAGGAAGCCGACGGGAAGAAACAATGTACCTCGCCCCCGTGGGAACGGGAAAGAGAGTCCGGGGCGGTCCCCAGGCGATGGGGGTGCCGGGCCCGAAAGAGATGTCCCGGGGGCCCCATCGGGCCGACCGGGGGTTGCTCGGCGCGCCGTTCACGAGCACGGTTCGGGTGAAGATTCCGATCCCATCCGACCCGAGCGGCGCCATTCCCATGACTTCGACTTCCACGATCCGCAGGATCGCGGTCAACACGGGCGGCGGCGACGCCCCCGGCCTGAACGCGGTCATCCGCGCCGTCGTC
>JBBSOM010000227.1:0-5421 GCA_038259715.1 Longimicrobiales bacterium | reverse complement strand
GTTCGGCATGTGGCCGGCGCTGCGGGTCTCCCATGCGCGGGCGAGTCGTACCCTGGCGGCCGGCACTCGCGGCGCGGGCGGAGGCGCCCGCTCGAACGCGACCCAGGGCCTGCTCGTCGCGGCGCAGATGGCCATGGCCGTTCTCCTGCTCACCGGCTCGGGCCTCATGATGCGTACCTTCGTGAAGCTCCTGTCCATCGACCCCGGGTTCCACGCCGAGCGCGTCCTGACGCTGCGCTTGAGCGCACCACCCGCCACCTATCCACAGACGGCGGACGTGGTCGGATTCTACGACGAGTTGCTCCGTCGCGTCCGGGCACTTCCTGAGGTCAGCGCGGCGGCGGCGGTCCGACTGCTTCCCCTCGCCAGCACCATTGGAGACGCAGGCGTGCAAGTGGAGGGCTACGCGCGAGGCCCCGATGAGTCCATCGCGGGTGATTGGCAATGGGCCACGCCGGGGTACCTCGAGATCATGGGCATTCCGCTCATCGAGGGACGGAGGCTGGAGACGGGCGACGACGCGGAAGGCACCGAAGTCATCGTCATCAACCAGTCCCTCGCCCGGCACTACTTCGGGGACCAAAGCCCACTCGGCGCGCACATCCGTGTCTTCGGAGGAAGGCTGGGTGAGCCGGGTCACAGCCAATGGGCCACGGTCGTCGGTGTGGTGGGCGACGTCCGGCACAACGGGATCACCGCGGCCGCCAAGGAGCGCTTCTACCGGCCGCTGGCGCAGGTGGTGTCATCGAACCGGAGCATGACGTTGACCATCCAGGCTCGTAGCGGCGACCCCATGGCCTTGCTCGGTCCGGTGCGTTCGGTCATCTCGGAGTTGGATCCGAGCATCCCGGTCGCGGAGGTCCGTACGATGGATCAGGTGATGTCTGCTTCCGTTTCCCAGCCCCGCTTTGCCATGCTTCTGCTCGCGACCTTTTCCGGCGTTGCGCTCCTTCTCGCGGTGGTCGGCATCTATGGTGTGCTCGCCTATGCGGTCAGCCGCCGGACGCCGGAGATCGGCATCCGCATGGCGCTCGGCGCCCAAAGCAGGCAGGTGGTGGCCATGGTGGTCCGTCAGGGTATGACGATGGCGCTCATCGGCGTGGGCATCGGCGTAGGGCTGTCCCTTGGATTGACCCGGTTCATGCAGGGCATGCTGTACGGCGTCACGCCGCAGGATCCCGCTACAATGCTCTCCGTTCCTCTTCTGTTCGGGGCGGTGGCACTGGCGGCGTGCGCGATTCCGGCGGTTCGAGCGGCGCGTGTCCGGCCGGCGGACGCGCTCCGCAGCGGCGGTTAGTCGCCCTCCGCTTCCGCGAGGACCCGCTCGATGCGGCGATCAGGAATCAGCCAGATCAAGGCCACGACCGCGTAGAGCGCGAGCGAGATGGCCTGGTGGATGAAGGCCGAGGGAATCGCGAGCACGTAGAGAAGCAGAGACACCTTGCCCTTCCAATCGGCACCGACCGCCCGACCGAGTGTGCCGTCCGGCCCTTCCAGGGCGAGGATCCTGCCCTGCAGGATTTCATAGGCGATCGCAGCGCAGAGCATGACACAGCCGTACAATGCCGCGGGGGCGGGCGCGAAGTGGTTTTCTCCCATCCAACCGGTCACGAAGGGGATGAGCGACAACCAGAAAAGCAGGTGGAGGTTCGCCCATAGCACGGCGCCGTTCACATGCGAGGTCACCGCGAGCATGTGATGGTGGTTGTTCCAGTAAATGCCCACGTAGACGAAGCTCAGGACGTAGCTGATGAAGACCGGCCAGAGTCCGCCGAGCGCGGACAACTCCGCGCCGTGAGGCACGCTCAACTCGAGCACCATGATGGTGATGATGATGGCCATGACGCCGTCGCTGAACGCTTCCAACCGATTTCGTTCCATGCCGGGTGCCCCTCTCGAAATGAAGGCCTCACGGACCGCGCCACCCTCCGGTGCGCCGGCGTCCGCCACGCCCGCGGGACGATACCGGCGAGCGTCAGCGCCCGCCACACCGGAGCCGACGCTTGCCGCGGGGGCCCGAGCGCACATCTTCAGCGCAACGAGCGCTCACCCCGTCCATGAGGACCATCCGATGCTCGGGTTCCGCCTACGGAGCACCGCTACGCTCCTGCTCCTGCTCGTCTTCTCCGCGATTGGGGCGGGGGCGCAGAAAGTCACGCCCCCCGAAGCCTATCTGGGCTTCCCGATCGGGGCCGACTACCGGCTCGCCAGCTACACGCAGCTCGAGGGCTATTGGAGGAAGCTCGCAGACGAATCGCCGCGCATGGTGCTGCAGGACATCGGCCCGACGGCAGAAGGTCGCCGTCAGTTCATGGCCATCGTGACTTCCCCCGAAAACCAGGCGCGGCTCGAGGAGTATCGTCAGATCTCGCGGAAGCTGGCCCTGGCCGCGGGTGTGAGCGAGCAGGAGGCACGCGCTCTGGCTGAAGAGGGCAAGTCCGTCGTATGGATCGACGGCGGACTGCACGCCTCTGAAGTACTCGGCGCGCAGCAGCTCATGGAGATGGTGTACCAGATGGTCAGCATGGACGACGAGGAGACCCGTCGCTTCCTCGATGACGTGATCATCCTGTTCGTGCAGGCCAACCCGGACGGACAGGAGCTGCTGGCCGACTGGTACATGCGTGACCCCGATCCCCTGAAGCGGACCATCGGCGGCCTTCCGGTGCTGTACCACAAGTTCACGGGCCACGACAACAACCGCGACTCCTACATGGTTTCGCAGCCTGAGACCGAGAACATGTCGCGCATCCTGTACATCGATTGGATGCCGCAGATCATGTACAACCACCATCAGGTGGGACCGGCGGGTGCGATCATGTTCGCGCCACCGTTCCGGTACCCGGCCAACTACAACATCCACCCGCTGGTTCTCGCCGAGCTCGAGCAGGTGGGCATGGCCATGCAGGGCCGCTTCATCGAGGAGAACAAGCCGGGCGTGACCATGCGCGGAGGCGGCCCCTTCTCCACATGGTGGAACGGCGGACTTCGCACCACCGCGTACTTCCACAACATCCTCGGGCTACTCACGGAGACGCAAGGCAATCCCACACCGATCCAGATCCCCTTCGTGCCCAGCCGCATCATGCCGAGTGGCGACGCATTCATGCCGGTGGCGCCCCAGACCTGGCACTTCCGGCAGTCGATCGACTACTCCGTCACCGCCAACCGCGCGGTACTCGACTTCGCGTCCAGGAATCGGGTCCAGCTCCTCATGAACATCTGGCGGGCGGGCCACGACCAGATCGAGCGTGGTAGCCATGACTGGTGGACCGTGACCCCGACCCGGATGGCGTCGCTGCGGGCAAAGCTCGCCGAGAGCGGAGACGAGGAGCGCTTCCTCGGTCCGCAAACGGGAGCTCTGGCCGGATACTTCTCGTCGGGCGTACCCACAAAATACTTCGCTGAGCTCCAACGGCCCGAGAACCGGGACCCCCGGGGATATATCGTCTCCCGGGACCAGTCCGACTTCCCTACGGCGACCAAGTTCATCAACACCCTTCTGAAGAATGGCGTGACGGTGCTGAAGGCGACGCGAGACTTCGACGTGCAGGGCAAGCGCTACCCCGCGGACTCCTGGATCGTCAAGTCCGACCAGGCTTTTCGAGCTCACGTCCTTGACATGTTCGAGCCGCAGGACCACCCGAACGACTTCAAGTATCCGGGCGGTCCGCCCGTCGCCCCGTACGACAACGCCGGGTACACCCTCGCGCTGCAGATGGGCGTGTCCTTCGACCGGATCCTGGAAGGCTTCGAAGGCCCCTTTGTTCGGGTGGACGGCTTCACGACATCGCCTCCACCTGGTCGCGTGGCCGACGCCGCCGGCGCCGCCGGATTCCTGCTGAGCCACCAGGTCAACGATGTGGCTATCGTGACCAACCGTCTCCTCGCAAACGGATTTGTCGTCAACTGGCTGAAGGAGCCCGTGCGGGTCTCCGGAGGGGAGTGGCCCCTCGGAACGGTCTACGTGCCGGCGGCCCCTGGAGTCGCGGACCGGCTCCAGGAATGGGCGGCGGAGTTAGGCGTCGATGTGCAGGGCGTTGCGCGAGCGCCATCTGCTTCCATGCTCGATCTCAACCATGTTCGGATCGGCGTATGGGATCAGTACGGTGGCTCGCAGCCATCAGGGTGGACGCAATGGCTGTTCGAGCAATTCGAGTTTCCCTACCGGGTGGTCTATCCGAAAGAGCTGACCGCGGGCGAACTGAAAAAACAATACGATGTTCTGATTTTTGTGACCGACGCGATCCCCGCTTCCGATCGGGCGGGAGGCGGATTCGAGATTTTCGGGGAGGCGCCGGCCGACATTCCGGCCGAGTATCAGGACCGCCTGGGCGCCGTCACCGTGAAGGAGACGGTGCCGCAACTTCTTCGCTTCCTGCAGCAGGGCGGCACGATCGTCGCTGTTGGCTCGTCGACCATCCTTGCCCAGCACGCCGGCCTTCCGGTGTCCAACCATCTGGTGGACGGCGAGGGTAACCCATTGGGTGCGGACCAGTACTACATTCCCGGGTCGATCCTGAAGGTCCGGGTGGACAATACGCAGCCGTTGGCCTGGGGCATGGGAAAGGATGCGGACGTATTCTTCGATCTGAGCCCGGTCATGCGTCTCGGGCCCGCTGCCATGGGCGCCGGCGTGACGCCCGTGGCATGGTTCGACTCCGATGCGCCTCTCGTATCGGGGTGGGCGTGGGGGCAGCAACGGCTCGAGGGCGGCGTCGCGCTGGCGGAAGCCAAGGTGGGCGAGGGGAAGCTTTTCTTGCTTGGGCCAGAGGTCACGAATCGAGGCCAACCGCACGCAACGTTCAAGCTCCTGTTCAACAGCATCTATCTGGCGGGCGCCAGGGATCACGTCCAACGACCGGTCTCGTAGGAGCCCGGGGTAGAAGGGAGGCGCGCGTCTCCGTGAACTCGGTCTTCCAACCGGCGGAGGTCCGGACGCTCCGGTCGGGTCTTCACGTTCTTGAGGCACGCGTCGACGACTTCGATGTCCGGTCCGTCGTGGTGCGAGGCGCCGACGCCGTCCTCGTGTGGGACGCCCTTGCTCATCCGGCCCAGTTGGCCCCGGCCACCCCGCTACTTCGGGGACGAGGGGTCATCCTGGCGTACAGTCATGCCGATTGGGACCACGTGCTGGGAGCGGGCGCGCTCGGGAACGTGAGGGAGGTGCTGGCGCATCGGCTCTGTTCTGAGCGCTTTGTCGAGGAGGTGCCCAAGGACCTGAAAGGCCGCCTGGGGGCCGACCCGACGCGCTGGCAGGACGCCTATGTGATTCCGCCGACGAGGAGCTTCGACGACGAGCTCGTTGTCGACCTGGGTGGCGTGACCGTTCAGCTGAGTCACCTTCCGGGCCACACTCCCGACTGCGCGGTGGCGTGGATTCCGGAGTGGGGTGCGTTGCTGGCCGGCGACACGGTCGAG
>JBBSOM010000226.1:0-5447 GCA_038259715.1 Longimicrobiales bacterium | reverse complement strand
GTAGCAGAGGTAGGCGACCTGGAACACGCCGCCGATGAACCAGAAGCGATGGCGGACCTCGACGTCGGTAGCGGAACCGGGCATGGGCTGAGACTGAGACTGAGACTGAGACTGAGGCTGAGGGCGATCGATGTAGTCCCCGACGAACGCGCCAGGCACCGGGTTTCTCGACTTGCTTTTGCGGGTCGGGTCGAGCGCGCCCGCGGGGTGCGACTCCCTGACCATTGCCGGGCCGGCGTCGAAGCCGTCCCTTGCCAGACCGGCGCATCGCGACGTCGCGGATCAAGACGAGACGGATTTCGACGAGGGAGAACTTCATGACCTGCAGGCGCGCCATCCTCCGTAGCGCACTCGCCGCCACCCTGCTGTCCGGGGCGATGCTCATCCCGGCGCCCGTCGCCGGCCAGGAGACGACCCGACTCGACACGCCTGGGCTTCAGGAGGCTGTGGAGATCCGCGTCGACCGCTGGGGCATCGCACACATCTACGCCGAAAACGAGCACGACCTCTTCTTCGCGCAGGGATGGAACGCCGCCCGCGACCGGCTCTTCCAATTGGAATTGTGGCGGCGTCAGGCGACGGGCACGGTCGCCGAGCTCCTCGGTCCGCGAGAGATCCAGCGCGACATCGGCACCCGCCTGTTCAAGTTCCGCCGCGACCTGGACCAGGAACTGAGCCACTACCATCCGCACGGGATCCAGATCGTCGGCGCGTACGTGGACGGCATCAACGCCTACATCGCCCAGGCGAATCGGAACCCGGACGAGCTACCGATCGAGTTCAAGCTCCTCGGCATCCGGCCGCAGCCTTGGACGACGGACGTGTCGTTTCCCGGCATCAGGGTCTTCTCGGCAACATCGGATCCGAGCTGTCGACCGGGCGCGCCGTCGCGGCCATCGGCCCGGATGCGGTCAAGAAGATCGAGGAGTACGGCCCCGGGGATCCCGACCTCACGCTCGATCCGGCGATCGACGGCGCCGCGCTCTCCCAGGACATCCTCGGCGTCTACAATGCGTTCCGTGCCGGAGTTCGGTTCAAGCCGGAAGACATCGTGGCCGACCACCGAGGGGACATGGACGGCTTCGCGATGCTCGAGCGGGCCGCGGAGGAGGCCGCCTACGCGCCGGCCTACGATCCGGCCACGGACGTCGGCTCGAACAACTGGGTGGTCAGCGGTGCGCGGACGGAGAGCGGCTATCCGATCATGGCCAACGACCCCCATCGCGCCCAGGGTGCGCCTTCGCTGCGCTACTGGGTACATCTCCACGCGCCAGGATGGAACGTGATCGGCGGCGGCGAGCCGAGTCTTCCGGGCGTGTCGATCGGGCACAACGAGCACGGCGCCTGGGGACTGACGGTCTTCGCCACGGACGGGGAAGACCTGTACGTCTACGACACCAACCCATCGAACCCGAACGAATACAAGTACCGGGGTCAGTGGGAGGCGATGACCGTGATCCGCGAGAAGATTCCGGTGAAGGGGCAGGCCGCCGTCGACGCGGCGCTCAAGTACACCCGCCATGGGCCGGTCGTGTTCGAGGACACCGCGCGGCACAAGGCGTACGCAGTCCGCGCGGCGTGGATGGAAGTCGGCGGATCGCCGTACCTGGCCTCGCTGCGTATGGACCAGGCCACCACCTGGGACGAGTTCCGTGAGGCGTGCAACTACTCGAACATCCCCGGCGAGAACATGGTGTGGGCCGGCCGCGATGGGACGATTGGCTGGCAGGCCGTGGGTATCGCCCCGATCCGGCGCAACTTCAGCGGGTTGGTTCCGGTGCCGGGGGACGGGCGCTACGAGTGGGACGGATACCTGCCCATCAAGGCCAAGCCGCACTTGCTGAACCCGACGCAGGGCTACTTCGCCTCGGCGAACAACGACCTGATCCCGCGCGACTACCCGTACATGGACGCGATCGGTTTCGAGTGGTCCGACCCGTACCGCTGGGCGCGGATCTCCGAGGTGCTGGGTAGCGGCGTGAAGGCGACCATCTCGAACATGGAACAGCTCCAGACCGACGAGTTGTCGATCCCGGCGCGCGAGCTCGTGCCCCTTCTCGAGGACCTGCATTCCTCCGACGCGCGCACCGAAGAGGCGCGCGCCCGCCTGCTGGACTGGGACCACGTCATGCGGAAGTCCTCGGTCGCGGCCGGGATCTACGACAAGTGGGAGGGCCAGATCCGCACGCTGCTGAATGCGGCCATGGTTCCGGAGGGGGTGCGGCTCAGCCTCAGTATGCACAGGAGCATCGAGGCGGTCCTGATGCCGCCCGGAGCGTTGGGCGCGGACCCGTTGGCGGCGCGCGACAAGATCCTGCTGGACGCGCTCACCGCGGCGGTGGCGGAGTTGACCGACAAGCTGGGCGCCGATATGGACGGCTGGGCCTGGGGCGGCCCGAAGTTTCACCACGCGACGCTGTTCCACCCGATGGGGGATGCGGTCGACGCCGCCACCCGGGCCCGGTTGGACGTCGGGCCCGCACCTCGCGGGGGGTACGGCTACGCGGTCAACCAGACCGGCAACGGAGACAATCAGACGTCCGGTGCGTCGTTCCGGATCATCGTCGACACGGGGGACTGGGACCGGTCCGTCGGATTGAACACCCCGGGCCAGAGCGGCAATCCCGACGACCCCCACTACCGCGATCTGTTCGAGAGTTGGGCCAACGACCGCTTCTTCCCGGTGGTGTATTCCCGGGAGCGCGTGGAGGAGGCGACCGACCACGTGTACCAGCTGGCGCCCGGGCGATAGAGCAGACGGAGTCACCACCGTCGACCGCTGCCAGCGCATGCTTGCGAGATATTGCGAGATAGGAGAAGCCAAAATGATCCAGCTGGAACCGGTCGCCCTGGAACGAGGCGGTATCCGCCTCGAGCCCATGACGGCGGATCACTCCAGCGAGATCGCGGAGGCGGCGTCCGATGGACGCCTCTGGGAACTCTTCTTCACGAGCGTGCCAAGTCCGGAAGAAGCCGCCGGCTACGTGGACCGCGCCCTGGAAGGGCTGGCCGCGGGTCACATGCTCCCGTGGGTGGTGCGCGACCTCGAGAGCGACACCATCATCGGCTCCACTCGATTTCACGACGTGGTGCCCACCCTCGATCGGGTTGAGATCGGGTACACCTTCTATGCAGCGCGCTTCCAGCGGACCCGGGTGAACACTACCTGCAAGCTTCTCCTCTTGGGCCACGCCTTCGACACCCTTGGGTGCAAGGTGGTCGGGCTGCGGACAGACAACTTCAACTTCCGCTCGCAGGCAGCGATCGCCGGAATCGGCGCGAAACGGGACGGAGTGCTGCGCCACCACGCCCTGCGGGGGGACGGGTCCGTGCGGGACACGGTGATGTTCAGCATCCTGGCGACCGAGTGGCCCGATGTCGTGCGGCACCTGGAGCTGCGGCTGTCACGACACCGTTGACGTGCACCGCAGGGTGAGGCGCGGAGGGCCTCCTAACCCTCTCCGGTGAGCGCCCGGAACGCCACCTCCGCGATCGCGGCGTCCTGCGCCCCGACCCCGGTGAGGTCGCACACGATGGTCTCGTTGTCGCTCTCCCGGCCGGGCAGAACGCCAATCGCGACCTGCCCCAACTCGCTGTAGACGTCCTCTCGCGTCATCGCGCCGGCGTCGAGCGCGTGATGGACCTCACCGAGACGCGTGCACTGCTCCGTGAGGTCGGTCACGACCTTGTTGGCCCGCTGGAGCACATCCACCGCGAGTTCGCGCTTGCCCGGTCCATCGGATCCGACCGCGATCACGGTCACGCCCGCCGGTAGCATGTCGGCGTGCACGAGCGGCTCCCTCGAGGGCGTCGCGGTGACGACGAGGTCGGTACCGCGCACCGCATCTTCGATGCGCTCCATGGCGAGGACGGGGGTGTCGACGGCGCGGGCCATCTCCGCGGCGTATGCCGCTCGCGACGCTTCCGTGGGGGACCACACACGGACGCCGGCGATCGGGCGGACCCGCGCGATCAGGCGGAGTTGCAGGCGGGCCTGGATACCCGATCCGATCATCCCCACCGTCAGGGCACGATCGGGCGCGAGGAGGCGGGCGGCGAGCGCGCCGGCCGCCGCGGTCCGGATGTCGGTCAGGTATCCATTGTCGGCCAGTACGGCCAGGGGAAAGCCGGTGCTGGCGTCGAACACCAGGACGATCCCGGCGCCGGTGGGCAGCCCCAGCGCCGCATTCCCGTAGAAACCCGTAGCTACCTTGAACGCGAAGATCGGCGCCCCATCGAGATACGCCCCCTTCAGGTGTACCTCGCCTCCGACGCGGTCCAGGTCGATGCCCAGGGGCGGCGGCACCAGAGCTTCGCCCCTCGCCAGGGCGGCGAAGGCCCTCTCGGCGCTTCCGAGTGCGACGGCATCGTCGACGGCGTCTCGGATCTCGTCCTCCGTGTACACCCGGAGTCTCGGCCGAAGTCCGGCGGCGTGTCTCACGCGGACTCCCGCTCGCGAGGACCCTTCTCTTCGATCCAGCGTTCGGGAGAGAGCGTCCGCTTCCGTTCCTTTGGGTGGAGCCGGAACCATTGCGCGACCAGGAGGATCTCGGCGGCGTCCTCCGGCCGGAGCCCTCCCGGCCCCGGATCGACTTCGTCGAAGACCTCGTAGATGGCGCGCGCCACACGCGCGCGCGCGCTTCTTCCTTTGGGGTGGGGCAGGTCCCGGCGGATCCGCCCCTGGCGCACCAGGTAGACGCGGTCGTCCCCCCGGAAGCCGGGCACCCGATACACGAACGTCAGGTCCTCGACCCGTCCCCGGAACGCGACCAGTTCATCGCGGAAGCGCGCCAGCCGCTCCATGCGGTCGCGCAACAGTCCCGCGTACTCGAAGTCCATGCGCCCGGCGGCCTCGCGCATCCGAGCCTCGATATCCCGGAGTGGACCCGCGGCCCTTCCTTCCAGGAAGCGGCGTGCGGTTTCGACCGCGGAGTGGTATTCGGCGGCGGTCGGGCGTCCGCAGCACGGCGCGAGACAGGTGCGCAGGTCGGCGCGGAGACACCGCGGCGGGCGTGCGGCCCGGAAGATCTCGAGTTGATCTCCGAAGAAGATGGTTGTCGTTGCAGGACAGTCACGCAGCCCGAGCACATGGGACAGTTCGCGAACCGCGTGAGCCAGCGCTCCGACGCGGGGGAAGGGGCCGTAGTAGGTGGCGCCGTCCTCGATGACGCGCCCAACCGGCAGGACACGGGGTGCGGGCTCTCGCGTGACCTTTACGAAGGCGTAGATGCGCTTCCGCCTGTGCTGGACGTTGTAGCGCGGTTGCCGGCTCTGGATGAGTTTCATCTCGTAGACGAGCGCGGCGAACTCGTTGGGAATGTACTCCCACTCGACCCGCACGGCGTCGCGCACCAGGTCCCAGGCCTTCTCACCTCGCTTGGCGCGGAAGTACGACATCAGGCGCGAGCGGACGTGTACGGACTTGCCCACGTAGAGCAGTTCGTCTT
>JBBSOM010000225.1:0-5456 GCA_038259715.1 Longimicrobiales bacterium | reverse complement strand
TCCTCCGTGTAGTTCCCGACCCCGATGAAGTGTTCCGTGTTCTCGATGTAGTTGCGATAGACCAGGTCGATGTTCGGATCGAAATAAACCCCCCGTTCCGCCATCAGCTTCAGCGTCGGAAGGTCGAGGAGCGCGCCGTGCTCGACCCCGGTGCATCCCGCTTCGACCACCCGTCGCACGGATTCGGGGTCGTAAGCGTGCACCAGTGAGCGCAGCCCCCGGGCCCGCGCCTCGCCACAGGCCGCGTTCAACTGGTCCTGTGTGAGCGTGGGCGTGCCTCCGTCCCGGATGCTGGCGGATGCGAAGATCTTGATCACGTCCGCGCCCGCGTCGGCCATGGCGTCGACGTGGCGACGGATATCGTCCGGCCCACCCGTACCCGCCGTGACCGGCGAGATCGAGGTCAGGACCCGGGAGCCCGGGATGCGACCGTCGTTCACGAACTCGCGCAAGGGAACGTCGATGGGCGAGCCCAGGCTCTGCACCGTGGTGACTCCGCCCAGGAGCGTTTCCCAGGCATTCTGCGCGGCATAGAGCACAGCCTCCTGGTCCGTCTCTTCGACCTGGCCGCTGTGCGTCCTCCCGTTCGCGCGATCGAAGTGCCAGTTGATATGCACATGGGTATCGATCAGACCGGGCAGGAGCGTGGTGCCGGTGAGGTCGTACCGTACGTCGCCTCGCCCCTGACCGCCCGAAACGATCTCCACGATCCGTCCTGCCTGGACGACGACATCACGGTCCTGCAGTTGCTGACCCAACCCGTCGAGGACCCGGTCCGAGTGGAGCACGATCCTTCCCTGTTGCGCCTGCGCCGACGTGGAGACGGCAAGGCCCAGGAAGAGGGCGAGAAACACGTGGGAGATACGGCTCATCATCTTGCGTATTCTTCTTTCTGGAGAATCCGTCGAGCTGAGGGTCATCCGCCCGGAAGGGAGAAGCCTGAGGGTCATCGGGCCGGAAGGGAGAAGACGGTGAGCTTGGCGCCGGCCCCCGAGCCGTTGGCGATCGCGATGAACTGCCGCCCCGAAGTCGTGGCGTAGCTCATGGGATTGCTATAGCCGCTACCGTCCAGATCCGCGCTCCACAACTCCGAACCCGTCTCCTTGTCGAAAGCATACAGGGCGGAAGCACCGCCGGAGACGAAGACGAGCCCCCCTTTGGTCACCATGGGTCCCGACGCGCCCGAATGACCCAATCGGGCCGGGAGGTCCACACCTCTGAGCACCGGATTGTACCGGACCTCGGGCATGTCGCCGACCGGGACGGTCCACTTCTTCTCCCCGGTGTTCAGGTCGTAGGCCACGAGGGTGCCATAGGGAGGCTTGATCACGGGGAGCCCATTCGGCAAGCGGATCCCCATCGCGTCGATATCGACGAACCAGTCGGCCTCCACCCTGGACGGATCCGCCTCGGCGATCTTCAGTCGGGCCGGATTGTCCGACGACTTGATGTAGAGCCATCCGGTCTCGGGGTCCGCGGCGGAGCCACCCCAGTCGGCCCCGCCGATCACGCCGGGCAGCATCAGGGTGCCCTGAAGGGACGGCGGGGTGTAGAGGGGGCCCATCTTGTAGGATTCGAGGAACTTCATGGCCTGCGCCTTGACTCCGGGCGTGAAGTCGACGACGTCGTCCTCGGTGAAGCCCTGCCGCGCGAACGGCTCCGGCCGGGTCGGGATGGGCTGCGTGGGGTAAGCCTCCTCCCCGGGCACGTCGCTCGCGCCCACCGGCCGCTCCTCAACGGGCCACAACGGCTCTCCCGTGACCCGATCGAACACGAACAGGAAGCCGCTCTTCACCGCCTGCGCCACCACGTCCAAGGGTCGGCCGTCGTGCTGAACGGTCAGCAACGTGGGAGCGCCGGACAGGTCGTAATCCCACAGTCCGTGATGAACGGCTTGGAAATGCCATACGCGCTCACCGGTCGCCGCGTTCAGGCAGACGACACTCTCCGCGAAGAGGTTCGCCCCCTTCCTCGCCCCCCCATACCAGTCGTTAGAGGGCGTGCCCACGGGCACATACAGGTAGCCGCGCTCCGGGTCCAGGCTCATCTGGGCCCACGCGTTGGTGTGCCCCGTGTAGGCGTTCGACCCGTCCTTCCAGGTGTCGGCTCCGAATTCCCCGTCCTGTGGAATCAGGTTGAAGCGCCAGGACATCTCGCCGGTGTGGACGTCGAAGGCAAGGATGTTCCCCGGCGGGTCCTGCTTGTACACGAAGCCGTCCCAGACCCCGTTGCCCAGGATCACCAGATCGCGATAGATGACGGGAGGCGACGTCTCGGTGAAGTGCATCGGGTTGGTGGGCCACATCAGATGGTCAGTGAGGATCACGGTTCCGTGATCACCGAACCCGTCGATGGGCTTCCCGGTCGCGAAGTCCAGCGCGATGAGGCGCCAGCGCGTGTTGAGGAAGATCCGGCGCTCCCCCTTCCCGGTCCACACCGCCACTCCGCGATGGACGAGCCCGGTTCCGTTGGGCGGCTGTCCCCACTGGATCGTTTCGGGATCGTAGCGCCACAACTCCTCGCCCGTCTCGGCGTTCAGGGCGACGACCCGGTTGTAGGGCGTCGTCACGATCATGGTGTCGTCGATGACCAGGGGCGTGTTCTCGAAGGCCCCCGGCCGCACGCCCTGCCCCGGAACCGGCTGTCTGGGCCCTGGGACAGCTTCTTCACCCGTTTTCCATTCCCACGCAACCTGTAGATCGGCGACGTCGGCCGCGTCGATCTGGTCGAGGGGTGAATACTGCATCGAACCCGCATCTCCACCGTAGACGGGCCAGTCTCCCGGTCGTGAAGGAGCCGACGCGGAGGAAGGGCCGCACGCTGCGGCCAGCACGGTCGCCACCAAGATGGCTGCGTTTCTGTTCTCTCTGATCATCCGGTTCGTCTATACCTGTCGTGGAATCAATTTCAATGTTGCGCGGACGCTGGCGATCATCCGCCGAGTTGTGCGCGGAGCCGTTGGGCGCGCTCATTCGCTCGGTCGAGCGCCTCGAGGAGGCGCGCGGTCTCCCGGAGCAGCGTCGTCTCCGTGAAGTGGTAGCGGTCCGTGGTCGGCGCGTCGGCGGCGAGCAAGGACGCCGGCTTCAGCCCCGGAAGGGCTCCCTCGTCGGTGGCCGGATCAGGATGATAAGGCCCCTGAAGCGTGTAGAGCACCCGGTGCAGAGGGCGGAGAATATCCACGCGCGCGAGGTCGACCGCGGGATCACCGTCCTCGGGTAGGGCGTTCTCGACGCTCCGAACCGATTCGAGGAGGGTCCGTTGGCGTGCCTTGGCTTCCGTGAGATCGAGCCTCCCTCCGGACGCCGACTCCGCCTCGTCCAAGAGGTCACCCAGACGTTCGACCGTCGCGGGAACGTCGAGGGGAAGGTTCGGCTCGGCGAGCAGACGTGACAGCGCGTCCCCATACAGCCGCGCATCGACCTCGAGCACGTCCAGATCGACCTTGTCACGGGTGTCGTCCGGCGTGTGCCACCACCAGTAGCCCCCGTCTTCCTGGAGACGCGAATGGCTCAACTGGAGGAGGGGTAGCCCGACCCCGTTGAAGGATTGGTCGGAATTCCGGCCCGGGGGCCGAGGGTGAACGGAATCTCCGACCGCAGCCTGGACGACGGCGCGGGCGAGGCCGGCAAGCGACGCCGTGGCGGACGCGCCGAAGCGCTTGGCACCCATCTGCCCCACGCCCTCGACATTGACGTACGCAACGGCCCCCCGACGCAACGCGTCGAAGTGATGGTCGACGTACCAGGTGGAGCCCGCATAGCGGCCGTTGCTGTGACCAGGCCACCACGCCACGACCAGCCCACGACGCAACTGACTGCGATGACGATGGAATGCCCGGGCCAACTCGAGCATCGCGGCGTTTGCGCCCCCGTTGTCCGTCCCCCCGTGGTACCATGCATCGATATGACCGCCGAGAAGTACATACGGCGCGTCCTGCGTCGGTCCGGGAATATGCGCGGTCACCAGACGCAACGGCTTCCAACCGGCCCGCGTCATGGTGGACATCCGGATGCGGGAGGCGCCGCCACCCCGGAGCAGGTCTCGAATGCGGTCCCCGTCGCTCCGTTTCACTTCCGCCACCGGAAGCGTCGGTATGCGCTGATAGTTGCGCAGCGACGGACCGCCCCACACGGTGGTCGTCGTGAGGTCGTTCACACGCTCGTCCGGATTCACGAACACGGCGCCCGCGGCGCCCAACGCTGAGATCCGGGTGACCTCGTCCGGTCCCGGGGTGCCCGTGACGAGCGCGATCTTCCCACGGAGGTCCGGGTACTGTGGGGCGTCGCCCGAGCCCGAGGGCCCCCGTCCCACGAGGACCAGCCTTTCGCCGGTCGAAGTCAAGAAGTCCGGGAGGTCGCTAGCCTCTCCGAGATCCACGACCGGGGCGTCGAGCCCTTGGATGGAGCCGGACCCCGCGATCGTGATCGCGTGTGGGGAGAAACCACTCCCCACCACTTCCACGCTCGCAGACACCGGATCGCTGATGAAGGCCGTGAAGGAGTCGACCGAGACGGGCACGCCGTCGTGCTGAAGTACCGCGACGATGTGGTCGATCGCCGCGTTCTCCCCGGGGCCCCCGGAAAGCCGGTCGTACTGATCGATCGAGTCGACCTGAACGCCGAGCGCTTCCGCGGTGACCTCGGCGCGCACGGCGGTTGCGAGTTGTCCAGCCTCACCCGCTCCTGCCGCAGTGCGGGACGTCCCCGTGGATCCGCCACCACACCCCACGATCAGAAGCAGTGCCATAGCGCCGGCGCACGTCGAGCGGATCATGGGGTCACCTCCGCCGCGGGTGCCTTGGCGGGGAACGCACGACCGATTTCATCGGCGGAATGAAGGCCGAGGGCTCCAAACGTCAGCGTGCCGTTGGTACAACTCGTTGTCGGAAGGGTCGGCGCGCCCACGACGAAGAGGTTCTCGTGGTCATGGCTCCGGCCCCATTTGTCCACGACGCTTTCGGCCGGATCACCGCCCATGCGGCAACCGCCGCCGGGGTGTTCCTGCGCGTCGCTCGGGCTGACACGGATGACCCTGCCGTCGCCCGCGCGCGCGAAGCGCTTGAAGAGTTCGGTGAGGGTCTCCTCGCTGTAGGCCCGCAGCTTTCGGGACGTGTCTGAATCCCGGAACTGGACCCGCGGCAGCGGATCGCCCCACTCGTTGGTGTACCCCCGGTCGATGGTCAATTCACTGTTCCTGGCTGGAATGACATCGTAGTAGCACCGCACCCTCGCCGTGCCTTTCCCCGCCGTCGCACGTCCTCGCCAGTCCGCGAGAAGATCGTCACCCAGCAGGATGTTGCCGTCGTCATCCTGCAACCGGGCGGTCCGTCCCACGTCGGACTCCCACACGCGGAAGTCGTGGCGCAGGTAGCGGTCCCGGGGACCATCCTTCATCCAGTATTTCGAAATGAGGCTGTGTTGTTGATTCATTCCGGGATAGATCTCCGTCGGCAGCTC